>JAUYHR010000011.1 GCA_030689875.1 Nanobdellota archaeon | reverse complement strand
AAAGATAATTGATAAAAATTCCGCTAAATTTGGATTAGAGATTTTAGGTTCATTAGAAAAGACTATTGTTAAATTAGACGGGAAAAACCCAAATATTGATATTAAGATTGCTAATTATTTGAAAGGAGAAGATATTATTTTAGCCACAATGGACAAAGAATTAAAGAAAAGAATTGGTAATAATATTTTAATTGTCCGTGGAAAAAGGTTAATTGTCGTTTGATTTTACCATAACTTAGAATTCTTTCTTAAAAACTTTAAAGATGCCAATGTTAATATAATTTCTCTGTCTTTTTGGAAACTAAATGTATAAGAATTTATTAAGATACAAAGCTGTTCTCTATATTCCAATAAACAATTACTAAAAATTTCGAAACAAAATCTTTAAAAACCTAATTTTAATCATTAATTTATGTTCTATGAATTATTAGTTAAGGATTTTGTAAGAGTTGAACCAAACAAATTTGGACTCCCCACAGATGAAGCCGTTCGGACGCAGTTGGAGGAATCTTATTCTGGATTTCAGGATAAAGATATTGGAACTGTCGTCGCTGTTTTAGAAGTTTTGAATGTTGAAGAAGGAGTTATCATTCCTGGAGATGGTGCGGCCTATTATGAATCCACTTTTAAAATAATTGTTTTCAAGCCAGAACTTCAGGAAATAGTTTATGGAAAAATTGATGAAATAACAAATTTTGGAGCTTTTATTGATATGGGAGCAATTAAGGGAATGATTCACATAAGTCAAACTATGGATGATTTTGTTTCTTTTTCTGATTCAGGAGTTTTGACTGGAAAAGATGGAAAAAAAATTTTATCAAAGGGAGATAAATGTATGGCGAGAATAGTTGCAATATCTTATAAAGGAGAAGAGCCAAAAATTGGACTTACAATGAGACAACCGGGTCTTGGAAAATTAGATTGGATAAAAGCGGAAAAAGAGACTGAAAAAAAAGCTTTAAAGATTGTATCTAAAGTTAAAGTGGAGAAGAAAAAATAATGGCAAAAAAACTAAAGGCCTGCTTAAATTGCAAGACTATATATGAAGGAACAAAATGCACTAATTGTGGGGAAACTCCATCTAGTGATACCTTCAGAGGATTTGTAGAAATTTTTAATCCAGAAAAATCCGAAATAGCAGATAAAATGAAGATTCATTCGAAGGGAAAATTTGCTATAAAAATAAAATAACATGGAAACAAAAATAATTTCTAAAGAAAAAAATCCA
>JAUYHR010000008.1 GCA_030689875.1 Nanobdellota archaeon | reverse complement strand
AAAGATATGGAATTAGTCTATAGAGTTTCTTTAGAAAAAGAAGAGATTAGCTATTTTTCTTATGCTAAGGAAAAAAGAGAGACTGCTTCCTATGGGTTAAGTGAAGAATTTAACAAAAAAGAAGCAGAAGAACTAAAAGATAAAACCATTCAATTTTTGAATAAATGCAGAGAGATATTAGATTAGATTCTTTAGGTGCGAGATATTGGATGAAAATTTGTTTTAGATGAAGTTCAGTTCCTTCACAGAACCTTTTAGGAAAAGCTTCACCAAAAGATCCTTTACAATGTTTCTTTAAAACTATCCCCAAAATAAGACTATATTCCCTATAAATGGGGAATGTTACCTAAAAAAAGGGAAATATTTAAATAGTGAAAAATATACGCTCTAAATATGGAAATACTAGGTACAAAAACAGGGCTAAAGATATTAAAAATCTTAATTGAAAATCCTCTTTATGAATTTAAAGAAATAGAAATTATAAATAAAGCAGGAACAGGAAAGGGCTCTGCAAGCAATGCAATTAATTCTTTAATAAAGAGAGGCATAGTTAAAGAAAAAAGGATTGGAAAAGCAAAAATAATTTCCTTAAATATTCATAACAATTCTTCTTTTTTAATAAAGGAGCTATTTTCTCAGGACAAATTATCTAAAATGGAGGAGAAAAGATTAGCCTCTTTGATATTATTCTCAGAAGAAATTAAAGAGTTTTCAGATTTAATAGTTGTTTTCGGTTCATCCTTGGCAGGAACCCAACATAAAGAAAGCGACATAGATGTTTTAATAAAAAGTAACAACATGAATAAAATTCAGACAATCAGGAAAAGAATAGAAGAATTATTTAATATAAAATTTAATCTTCATATGTATAAAGAAAAAGAAGAGTTTACACAAAATGCTGTTTTAAATGGAGCACTAATACATGGTTTTGAAGATGCAAAGAGAATATTTTCAGGCATAAAGCCAAAAAATGATATGGATAGATTGTTTTTCTTTAAAGAGAGAATAAACTCAATCATAAGAAATTATAATAATAAAGATACTAAAACTTCAGAATCTATAATGGAAAGTTTGCTAGAACAAATGATTTTTTATATACTATCTGAAAAAAATATTAAGTACGAAAGCAAAAAGGATGCTCTAAAATCAATAAAAGACACTAAAGAAGGAAAAACAATAGAAAAAATATTAAAATCACCTTTCAAAACGAAGATTAATTTAACTGAAGATTTAATAATGTCAATTTTGACTAATAAAATTTTAGAAAATGAAGGATATTAAAAAAGACTTGGAAAGGGCTGAAGAAGCTTTAAGCTCT
>JAUYHR010000004.1 GCA_030689875.1 Nanobdellota archaeon | reverse complement strand
GCATCTGTAACTTTTGTTCTGAATCTTGAATTAAGCAAATTATTTCTCAAATGAAGAACCTGATTAATTTCAAAATTATTTTCTGCCCAATATTTTGCGTCGTCGTAAATCCAGGAATTTTCATCTTTTTCAAGAGGGCTTAAAATTCCAACATTAACTTCAGGATATTTTAATTTAGAGCCGATAAAAACACTTGGAGGCGAAAAAGAATTAATTGCGGATATTTTGCTTAAATCCCTGACTTTAAAATTAGCTTCGGCAATTTTTTTAATTGATTCAAATTTTAAATCACCGCTCATTTTTTATTAACATAATAAATAATCAGGAGTTTAAATTAATTTGTGAAATATCTGATACTCTTGGCAAAAATAAGTTTTCGTTTTCATTACAATAATCTTTTAAAACTCTGGATTTTAAAACAAGATACTCTAAAATGAAAATTACTCTTTGTGAGAATGCGCTGGCCCAAATGCTTGCTTCTGTTGTTGATGCATTTCCAAAAGAATGTTTTGGTTATCTATTAGGAAATAAATATAATTCAACTTTTAAATTAAATTCTGCTTATAATATGTCGAGTTTAAGAAGAGGGAAAGATTATGTATTTTACAAGCCAAATAAAGTAGAAAAACTTGAGGAAATTATTGAAAAAATTTGTAAAAGAAACACAAAGTTTTTGGGAACTTATCATTCTCATCCAGATTCAACCCTAAAGCTTAGCGGGGAAGATAAAGAAAAAAATCTTAAAAATGAAAAACTACAGATTATCGTATCAATAAAAAAAACTAATCATGTTAAAAATTATCTTAAGCGCTCTAAGAATAAAAAAGAGATTTATGGGATAATTAATAATTATTATTTTAATATTGGAGAATTTTATTATAATGAAAATGAGCAAGAATTTAAGAGGACTCTTTTTTGTCCTTTATCTAAAAGCCTTATTGACAGAATTAATTCTTGAATATGAAATTTAATTATCCTATTTATCCTTTTTTAAAAAATTCTTTTTTATTTCTAATGAAAAAACCGCAATTATCTGCCTCTTTTTTCAAAACCTAAAAAATCTTCTCTAACAAAAAATTTAAATTTATCAAAACAAATATTTTCTTTCTTCAAAATATCTTTTCTTGCGCGAAAAATCCCCCCATCATTTGAAACTAAAGCAACAATCCTTCCAACTTTAGCTAAAGCCCCTCCAGAAATTAAAAAATCAAAATCGGATTCACTTAATTTATATTCTTCTTTAAGTCCAATATGCTTTTTATAAACAACATCATACAAAATTTGCTCATCTTTATTTAATTGAAGAATTTTATCATTCTCTTGAAATGTTCTCTCCAAAATCCCTTTAGCCCTAGTTCTCTCCCTTCTTTTTCTATGTAATTTTAATAATTCGCGATTTTTGCAGCCACCTATTTCCTTAATGCCTTTTTTAAAATTGGGAGAGTATCCATTTTGAAGTGCTGCTGAAACTAAAGGCGTAATATAAAAATTACTTCCATTTTTAACATAATTTTGCATTAAAACAAAAAAGTCATAATCTTCTTTAGCTTCGGCAAATTTTTCTGTTAAAGTTTCAGGGTTGCGATTTTTAGAATAATAACTAAGAAACACGCTTGTATCTAATAAAACGGAATATTTTTTTAATGCTAAATTCTCTAAAGATATTTTGGGATTTTTCATTATAACCATCCTTTTTTAAAAATTCCCTCATCCCTTATTTCAAAAGATAATTCTTTTGACTTGAGACTTCTGTGTTTTAATAAAATAGCTTTCTTTTTTCCGCCGTCATTTTTTAATTCAATAATGCACTTGCTCCAATATTTAAATAAATCTCCGCCGACAATATTTGCTTCGCCTTTTAATCCTTTTTTCCAATCTTCCTCTGAAACAAATCCGGAATAAACTTGGTTTGTAATTAAAATTGGAATTTCTTGTTTTCTGGAAATTTCAGCCAGAACTCTCATTTGCTTTGCAATCTCCCGATTAATCTCCCGGATATTTGAATCATCTTTTGAATGAATAGCGTCGCCTAACTCAAGTCTGTACAACATCGCCATTCCATCAACAACAATCAATCCAATCTGTTCTTTTTTAACGGCAACCAAAAGCTTTTCAAAACATTTTTTTTGCTCTTCAAAATTTGTTGGCTTAAGCAAAAAAATATTCTCTAATATTTTTTCGTGATTCACGCCGACAATTTGTTTTACTCTGTCAATAGAAAATCCGCCTTCTGTATCAATAAAAATAACTTTTTTATTATCTTTAGACTGACTGCAAGAAGCCAGAATTGAAAAATTTGTTTTCCCGCTTCCTGGCGGTCCTGCAATCATGGTGATTATATCTTTTTCATAACCGCCGTTAAGCCAGGCATTTAAATCAAAACTTCCAGTTGAAATTTTTGTCATGATAATATTTTGAAATAAGAATTAATAAGCATTATTGTTGCAAATTATTTAAGTTTAGGAATTTCTGTTAATTTATACATATATCTTGGGAGAGTTTCTTTTAGAATTGGTTGAATTTTATTAGTAAATATTTTAGCAAGTTTTTCATTATGAAAATAATTATTCATTCCTTTAATTTCCATAGATTTATTGAAACCGGATTTCACAAATTTAGCATATATTCCCCTGCCCGTATCCATTGAAGTGTTAATCTGTGGAATAGACACCTCAAGACATCGTTCATCAAATCTTCCTTCCTTTTTACGCTGATATTTTATATAAATTTTCAATTTTTCTTTTTTGGATTTAAAAAGGATTTTAAAGTTTTGTTCTATTATTGATTCTAAATCGTAATTTTGGACTTTTCCTATTAATTCTGGTTCTTTAATGTTTAATGTCATCACTAAAAAAGGTTTATCTCTTTTAAAAGTAAGATGGTGATTAAAAATATATTTTTACTTAAGTTTAGAAAACTCTTTTTCAATCCTGTCCAAATCTTTTGTGATTGCTGAAACAGCGTCCTTAATTGCTTTTTTTGGATTTTTTGCCTTTACAGAAAGAATCGGTTTTTTTGTCGGGTGATCTCTTTTCCAGGCGGCAAATTTTACATCAGAATCTTTGTTTAGATAAACCCTTAAAATTTCCGCAAGAGTCAAATTGTCAAGCTGAACTTCAATAGAATCTTTGTCCTGTTTTAAAATTTCCAGTTCCATATTAATTTAGAATAAAATTAGTTTAAAAGTTCTTCGGTTACAATTGTTTTGTTAAATAATAATCTCCTGTTAAAAAAGTCAAATTAACCTGAAGTTAAAGCGCTTGGGGAATATTTATTTTCTCAATCTAAACGCATAATAAGTTAAAACAGCTCCGATAATAAAGCCAATATAAGAAGCATACAAAGGAATTTCTCTTCCATTAAATACAGCTTCCCACTGGAAAATTATTCTAAACAAATGAAGCAGAGATATTAGCAAGAAAATCAGCCCAGATACAAAAAGATAATTATTAACTTCTTTAGACATGGTTATTAAAGGTTGAACAGCTTTATAAATTTTTATTTATCTTCTGACGATTCCTGACCAAAAGTAATTTTGTCTATTTCTTCTTGACTTAGTTTTCTCATTCCATTCATCTCTTCTCGCTCTTCATTTTCTTCCGGTTCTTGATTTTGTCTTTTTTCTCTGTTTCTCTGAAGAAATCCTAATCTTTTCCAGTATGGAACTCTTGACTCTTCTTCAGAAACATTTTTAGGGGCAAGTTTTGTATTGCTTTTGTCTAAGTTAAAATCTTTTTTTAATTGGTTGTCAAAAAGAGCCACCCTTAAATATGTCTGAAGTTTTCTTATAAACGGCAGATAATTGTCAGGCAAAATTCCTCTTTCAACTAATTTGACCGACGCTTCCGGCTCTCCAATTTCATCTGCAAGTTGTTTTTGCGTCAGCTTCATGGCTCTTCTGGCATTAAAAATTGTCCAGTGATAATTCCTGACCAACCCTTCTTCAAATTGCGGTTTAATCTGTTTTAAATTTGGATAAGATAAATTCTTTTTTTCAGCCGGCTTTCTTGTTTCCTGTCTTCTTAATTCAATTCTTTCTTCCTGTTTTATTTTTTCTTTGTGTTCAACCGGATTAAGTCCTGCCATGTGGGAAAGCCTCTCGTAAACTGTCTGGTTTCTTTCAGATTCCCGAAGCTGTCCAACTCTTTTTATAATTAAAATTTTTTCTTTAAGCGAACACGCTTCGCAAACCGGCACAACGCCTTCTTTTACAATTGCGCTAAAAAGCACTGCATCTTCTCCTTTAACGCCACAAATAAAACATTCCATTAAAAAATATAGAAACTGCCTCTTTTTAATATTTCTATAATAGAATATAGATTAAGAAAGATACTTCTCAATTTCTTCAACTGAACTTAATTCCTTAATTAGATATTTATTGTCAATAATTAAAACAGGATATTTCTGAACATCATAATTTTCCAACATAGAATTTAATGCAATTATATCGCTGTCAGCTGCGATTGGGATTAAAATAATATCATTTCCGCGGGTTTCTTTTAAATCAGCCAAAATTTTAGACCAGACGCTGTTTGTGGCTTTTTCAGTTAGGTCATTTGTATTAAACTGATAAATATAAACAATTGTGTGAACAGAATTATTCTTGCAAATTTCAGCGGTTTTAATTGTGTTTATCCATAAAAAAGTTCTCATTATATCATATTTCTTGTGTTGTATATCCATCTTATCTGTAATTTTTCCTGTTTTCTCATATTCGTCTAAAATTTTTGCTTCGTCATAAATGCGGTCGGCAAAATTAATATTAGAGCTTATTAAAGCGTCGCAGCTTATATTATTCAAGCTGACAAAATTATTCAGAGCAAAAATATCCATTAAAGAATTTTCAGATTGGATATAATATTTTTCAATAACTTCCACTCTTTTATTTTCAAAAATAAGTCCGGATAAAAAACCAAGCAAGAAAATTAAAATAGTCAAAATTAAAGCTTCCCAAAATACGCGTTTTTTATTGTTTAGCATTTTTATTATCTCTCTTTATTTCTTTTATTTCCTGTAAAAGGAATAATGGGAAATTCTGCTTAGGAATTTCACTTTATTACCACTTTAGCTCTCTTTTTAAGAATTTATATTTTGAAAATTTATATATTGAAATTATTAAAATTATTGGGTATAGAAGCAGATAAAAGAACATATAAAAACCAACTGTAAACCAGTTTTCTTTTTTATATTGTTTTTCTTTAATATTTGACAATGCAAAAATTGTATAAAAAAGGCTTAGAAAAAAAACAGTCAGCCCGAAAAATATTAAAGCGCTTAAAGTAAAATTGACGTCGCTTAAGCTAAAAACCGCTGTCTGCGCCTGAATAGAATAACTGGCGGATAAATATTTCAAAGCGATTGTTCTTGCAATCCTGTATCCAAAGAGTCCTATTCCAAATAAGCCAACGACCCAGGATAAAACAAAAAAAGGCAGAATAAATTTTCCAAGAGTTCCTTTTTTTAAAAAAGCTGATTTATATTTGCTGATAGTTTGAAGTCCGCCGATGTTCCATCTGTTTCTCTGTTTAATCCAATCTTTGATTTTATCGGGAGCAATGCTGTAAACCCTTGATGGAACAGCCATTTTAATTTTGTATCCTTTATACTGCAAGTGCCAGGTAATTTCAATATCTTCAGTAAGATTTTTTTCATCAAAACCTTTAACATCATCAAAAGCGGATTTTCTATAAATTGCCAAGGGTCCTGGAGTTACATAAATAGAATCCAAGAATTCCAGAAGTTTTCTTGAAAATTTAATGACTTTATATTCAATTGACTGAAGTCTTAAAATAAAACTATTTCTGTTCTGGACTAATACAGTAGATGTAACTGCCCCGACTTTTTTATCATCAAAAAAACCAATCATATAATTCACAGAATCTTTTTCAGGCAGAGAATCATCGTCTGTAAACCCAATTAATTCTGTATTAACAAATTTTACCCCATAGTTTTTTGCTCCTGCAGAATTTCCAGAATTTTTTGGAGTTTGGACAACTAAAACTCTATCTGGATATTTTTTTTGAAATTCCTTTGCAATTGCGTAAGAATTGTCTGTTGAACAATCATCCACAACAATTATTTTTTTTAACTGCCTGTAATCTAACTTTAATAAATTATTTATTGTATTTCCAATAACTTCTTCTCCATTAAAACACGGAACAACAATGCTTAACGAATATTCTTTTGTAATAGGCGGAACAGAAAAAAATTCTCTTTTATTTTGAACATAAGTTAAAATAAACAAAAATAAAAAATAGAATGCCAAAAAGGAATACACTAAAAATACGATTGTTATGAAGTCCATAATAAATTTTCTATTTCTATTCTTTTAAAGATTCTTGCGCTGTATTTTTCACACTCTCTAAATCAGCAACATTAAAATAATCATAAAAATCGTCGCTTAAATTTAATTCGTGAGTGTGCCCTAATTTCTTTTTTCTAATTAATTCTAAATCAGAGAATTTTTTTATGTGTTCATATGCTTTATTTCCTCTGATTTTAATTATTACTGACTGCTTAATCGGCTGTTTAAATGCAATAATCGCGAGAGTTTCCTGTTCTGCTTTTGTAAATTCAGAGCGTCCTCCTGCTAATTTATTTATTAAATGCAAATATTCCTGACGGACATCCATTTTCCACATTGCATTTTTTTCAACAATTTCAATCGCAGAATCTTCTTTTGAATATTTATCTTTTAATCTGTCTATTAAATCCCGAAGTATAATCGGATTTAAATCAGTAAGAGAAATTAATTCAGGAATTGTCAAGAATTTCCCAGAAACAAAAAATATTGCTTCAAGTTTTTTTAAATTCTCCTTTTGTTTTGCTTCTTCAATTTCTTCAATAGTCTCAGCAGAAACACTTTGCGGTTTTTGCTTAATTGAGATTTCTGATTCGCTTTTGCTTGTCTGCATAAATTAAATAAAGAACCAATAGTTTTTAAGTATTATTGACTAATATTTAATTATGAAAAAAGGCATAAAAATATTTCTAATAATTATCCTTATATTAATTATAATTTGGTTTTTTATAAGACTTACAAGTTCAAGAGAAATTGATGATGTTACCCCCGGAATTTCTTGTGAAGATGAAAAAAAATATGTTGAAAAAGCGGATATTTTATGGGTGGTTCCAAATTTTCAGAACTATAAAATTTCAGAAAACCCAGAATGGTGCGGAGAAATATTGTCTCTAAATAAAACACTTGGAATGCACGGAATTAAGCACACTTACAGAGAATTTAGAAGAGAAAATATCACGCAAGAAGAACTGGAAGAAGGAATGAAAATTTTTGAAGAGTGTTTTGGTTACAATCCTGAAATTTTCAAATATCCCCAGCTAAGATATAATAAAGAAAACAGAGAATTGCTTAAAGAAAACGGCTTAAAAATACGAACAAAATTCAGTCAGTTTACTCATAAAGTTTATCATTGTGATAACGGGGGAATCTCTCCTAAAGATTATAAAATCACAGATATTTTTAGAGGAATTATAGATAACAGGGTCGCTGATATTTTATAAATAAAATACAAAAGATATTTAAACAGTAATCCCCTAAGATTACTATGAAAACAATAACAATAAAATTGCCTGAAAATGAAGCAAAAGAATTAGAAATTTTTATAAAAAAAAGAGCTTATCCTTCAAAATCTGAATTTATCAGACATTTAATAATGGAAAAACTTGAAAAAAATATAAAAGAAAAAGCAGGGTTTTTAATATTAGCAGAAAAATCAATGAAAAAAATTTGGGATAATAAAAAAGATGATAAAATTTGGAGCAAATATTTATGATAAATCAAGGGGATTTATTATTAGTTCCCTTCCCATTTTCAGATCAAGCAGGGAAAAAAGTAAGACCTGTAATAGTAATTAGCAACAATAATTTTAATGAACATTCTGAAGATTTAATTGTTGTTGGAGTAACTTCTAATATTTCTAAAGATAGATACGCTTTAAAATTAAATAACAAAGATTTAGAAGAAGGTAAAATAATGAACGAGTGCTGTATAAAAGTTGAAAATATTTTAAGATTAGATAAATTTTTAGTTATAAAGAAGATTGGAAAAATAAAAGAAGAAAAGACTCTTCAAATTATAAAAATTTTTGAGAGTATAATTAAATAAATTGAAATTTCTAAAAATTTATAATTATCGGAGATGCTGAAATAATAACAATCTTTAAAAAAGGCAATCTAAATCAAGATATATGAAAAATCTTTGGTCAAAAATTGCAGCACTAATAATTCCTTTGGCTTTTTCTCAAAATATCAAAGCTCAAGAACCAGATTCATTGAATAAAAAATATTTTTTAAAGATTGAAATTGGGCAGTATATTTTTTATGAAAATTGGCTTGGTAAATTAACACAATTTAGCTTAGAAAATGAAACCTTTCTAACAAAAAATACTGGCTTAAATTTTGGTCTTGAGTATGGAAGTCAAAAGTCCGAAGCAACTGATCAAAATTACGGATTAATAAAATTTTCTTTCAAATTCGGATTAAATAATTATTTTTTAATATCTAACAATAAAAAAACTTCAGTGTATGGAAGTTTCGGGGCAAATTATACAAAAATATCAGAAAATCCAACAAAAATAGAAGATGGAGCTATCAAAGATGGCACTGCGATTGGATTTAATTATGGCGGGGGAATTGAAAGTTCATTAAGTCCAAAAACAAAAATTTTTTTAGAAGTAAAACTAAACGAATCGGGAATAAAAGGACATAAAGAAAAAATAGACATTAGCGGCAAGATGTTGAGCGCCGGGTTGAAAATACAAGCCAGATAATTTTAAATTGAGGAATTCATAAATAACTTTAAATATTATAATTATATTCTAAATCTCAAAATAGCGCCAATTCCAGATAAATTAAAAAATTGTTTTCCTTCTTCTGTTTCTGTTGAAATTATTTCTATTTTTGAATCTATGCCTTGTGCAATTTTTTTTAATTCAATTAACAAAGATTTATCTAATTCTTTAGACAAAAATAAAGTATCAACTGCCCCATATTGCAGCGCTTTTCTAAGAGGTTCTTCTTTGTAAACAGCCATATCGGGATTTTTTCCTAAAGTTTCAAAAAACTTTTCTAAAATTTTTTTCTCACGAATTATTTCCTGTTTTGCTAAGAGATTTTGAGATTTTGAAACAAGTTCTTTTATTCCGGATTCGTCGCTTCCTCCAACATCAATTTTGCCAAGAATTTTCGCCTGAAGTTGTGTCACTAGATATTCTCCGTCTACGAATTCATCTTTTGTAGGAATTGGACCGCCTATTAAAATACCTTTTAATTTAGGATTATCATAAAATGTTTCTTTCATTGCATCTGCAATTCTTCTATAAAATTCTTTTGTCAATCCTTCTGTAATTCGGTGAAATCGCTGAGAACTTTGTCCCCCAGCTCTAACTTTTGACGGAACTCCGGAAGTCATCTTCTGAATAATTTCTATTCTTTTTCCCTCGAGAACTCCAATAGTTGCCTCTTTTCTGTCCATAACTAATAATCCATAAATTTCTGTAACTGCTAATTGCTCCTTAAGAGGTTCAAGAACAAATTCTTTATCGCATCTGTAAAGCCGAACTTTCAACGGCATTATCGGTTCAATGCTCCACAATCTCAAATCATCCTGTCCTTCAACTTTAGAAATATTTCCGCAAAAGACAGCCAAGCCATTTTCAGGAGTTCTTTTAAATTCTTTTAAATGTCTGACAATTTTTTCCAAAGCTTCTGTAACATTTTTTCTTGTTGAAGTTGATTTAATATTTTTTGCAGTAGATTGTTCTGCTTCAAGTTGTTTTTGAACTGAAACTGCTTCATATCCTGCAGAAATATAAACTGTTATTAATTCTGTTTGTCTCCCGCGATAGCTTTCCAATTCTTCAACAACTTCTTGAAGTTCGTCTTTAGATAATTTCATATTAATTCAAATTATGACAAGCTTTTAAATCCTTTTCAAAATCTTTTAAATACTTTGGAATTTTTATTCCAGAAATTTCATTTGCCAAACTTTTTCCGGAATCTTTTTTCTTTTTCCAGACATCTGAATTAAAATCCATTAATTTTTCAATTAACTCTTTTTTAGATTTAAATTTAGAAACTTTTGGAAATTCAGCAGACAATAAATCAATCCCTTTTTCTTTTGCAATGGTCGTTGTAATCTGCGGAATAATCGGATAAAGCAAAAATAAAATTCTTTCAAGAATGTAATGCAAAGTCCATTTAGCAGAATCGTTTTCTTGTTTTGAAAATTTTTTTTCCTGATTATAAGCTCTTGCTTTAATCATTTCAAGATAATGCGAGGCAAAAATTTCCCATAAAAATTTCCTTAAACTTTGAGCAGGACGATAAAAATCATAATTACCATAAGATTCGTCGCAAAAATTAGTCAGCGAATCAATTTCATTTACAAATAATTCATCTAATTTTTCCAGTTTTGGTTTTGATTTTTGTTTTTCAAAAAGCATTGTAAATCTTGAGACATTCAAAAGTTTGTTCAAAGTTTTTAATTCAGCTGAAATTCTTTCCTCGGAACATTTTAAATCATTTCTTGACAAATCTCCCTCTATTGCAGACCAAAATCTAATTGCTTCTGCGCCGTAATTTTTTAAAAGTTTTTGAGGGTCAATTATATTTCCTTTTGATTTTGACATTTTATATCCTTTAGAATCAACAATATGCTGGTTAATCCATACCTCCTTAAAACACGGCTTTTTTGTTTCTAAATATCCCCGCAATAAAGTGTAATAAAGCCAAGTCCTAATAATTTCTTTTCCTTGGGGTCTTAATGAGCAGGGATAGGATTTTTTGAAAAATTCATCGTCTTTTTTGTATTTTAAAATTATTAATTCAGAAATAGAAGAGTCCATCCAAGTGTCAAAAACTCTTTCTTCGCCTTTCCATTTAAAATTAAAATCTTTTACTAAACCAATCTTCTTTTCATTTTTATAAACTTCAAAATCTTTTTCAGGAGATTGTTTCCAAGGTTCATAGTATTTTCCTGATTTTCCTAATGCGCAATATTTTTCTTTTCCTTGCGCGAAACTCCATAAGGGAATTGGCGTGGCATAAAATCTTCGTCGTGAAATTGGCCAGTCAATTGAAATTGAATCAATCCAGTCAAAGAGAATTTTTTTTGATTCTTTTGGAAAAAAATTAATTTTATCTGAAATTTTTTTAATCTCTTGTTTAAATTCCAGCTGTTTTAAATAATATTCAGGCATCTGAATAAATTCAATTTCAGCGTTGCTTCTTTCTGAAACAGGAGTTCTGTGAATTATCTGCTCCTGCTTTTCTAATAAATTTTTTTCTTTAAGCATTTCAATAATTTTCTGGCGCGCTTCTCTGACTTTCAACCCCTGCAAAGGTCCGGCAATAGAATTCATTTTTCCGTCTTTTTCAATTGCAATTTTTGGAGTTAAATTCTGCTCTCTAAAAAATTGAATATCTGTAAGGTCTCCAGCAGAACACATCATGACAATTCCGGTTCCTTTTTCAGGGTCGGCCAAGGAATTTGATTTAATCTTAATTTCTTTTCCAAAAATTGGAGATATTGCAGTTTTACCATCTAATTCTTTATAACGCCCATCTTTAGAATTAAAAATAACCATTCCACAAGCGCAGATTAATTCTGGGCGCGTTGTAGCGATAACAATTTCCTGTCCAGTTTCTTTTACTTTCCATTTTACATAATTAAAATCGCTGGGAAGATCTTTATATTCAATTTCAGAATCAGAAATTGTCGTCTGCAATTTTGGATCCCAATTATTTATTCTTGAATCTTCGTAAATTAATCCTCTTTTAAAAAGTTCAATAAAAGTTGCCTGAGTTATTGCTCTGTATTCCGGAGAATCTGTTTTGTAAACTGCGCCGACGTGGTTTCCTTCTTTGTATGAAGTAAAAGAAATTCCTAATTTTGCAAAGCTGTCTGCAGTTTCTGTGGATGTTTCTTCCAAAAGTTTTTTACACGCATCAATAAATTTATCTCTTCCCTCTCTGAACGGAGAAATATTAAATTTTTTTTCAGCAGCCATTTCAATTGGAAGTCCGTTTCTGTCCAAGCCCAGAGGAAATAAAACCTGAAAACCTTTCATTCTTTTATATCTTGCAAAAAAATCCATATAGCAATAAGTTATTGCCTGACCAATATGAACGGGCGCATTTACATACGGCGGCGGGGTGTCAATTGAATAAATTTTTTTCTTAGATTTTTGGTCAAACTTAAACATTTCGCAATTTTTCCATTTTTCTATAATTGATTTTTCAATTTCTGAATTCCAATTTTTAATATCCTTTAATTGCATTAATTATGAAGGAGAAAAGGGGTTAAAAAGATTGCTTAATGGAGTGTTAAATAATCTCCAGCTTTTTCTTTCCCCGAATAATTATTTTTTGATTTTTAAATTTTTTCTGCAATTCTCTGTCAAGTGTTGCAACAAAAATCTCCGGGTTTCTATTTGCATAGTTAATTATTGCATTATCAACGTTTTTTCCCGTTAAAGTAATTTTTTTGAAATTGCTTTTTTCTAAAAGTTTAAGGGCTGAAGTTTGTTTTAATTTTTTAAGCTCATCTATAACTCCATCGGGAATTATAATCTGATAACCTTGCAAATAAAGTTCTTCAAAAAAATCAATTTTTTGCTTTATGCAGGTTAAAATAAAATTTGTGTCTAATAGCGCGAATTTCATATTTATATAAAAATATTAAGCTTTAAATAATCTTTTTCCCATTATTCCCCATGAAAGCAAATAGGAAATTTGTATTCATTCGTCTTTCAAATAAATTGGGGTGGAAATCCAAATGAAAGAAATAGATAACATCCTTAGAATTCTTGGAGAGACAAAAAAAGCGATTGAAGCTGGAAATTATTCAGAAATTAAAAATTTAAGCAATCAAACAATTAATGTCGCTTCTTTGACGCAAGATCCGGACAATATTAATGTCGCAGTAGCAGTTTATTCATTAGATAAAATTTTTGAGAGAGAACATTACAGAAATTATTCTGACTGGAAAAAGCTCAGCAAAACAATAATTTCCTCTCTTGAATGCTCAATAGAAGACCTTGAAAAAAATGATTTAAAAGAATTTAGAAAGGATTTTGAAAATATTAGATTGTGCATTAAAAAAATTTCCGGAAAATTAAAAGAATATATTCAGGAAGTTTTTAGAAAAGCCAAAATAAACAAAGCTTCTAGAATTTACGAACACGGAATTTCAATGGAGCAAACTGCGAAACTCCTTGACATTACAATGTTTGAACTTGCAGATTATGCTGGGAAGACTGGAATATCAGATGTTCCAGAAAGCAAAACCCTTGACGCAAAATCAAGAATTAAACTTGCAGAGGAGATTTTTGGATGATGCAGAAAGTCCTCATCTTTGATTCAAGCAGTTTAATAAGTTTATCTCTGAATGGCTTGCTTGAAGAATTAAAAAAATTAAAAAAAATTTTTAACGGGGAATTTATCATAACAAAAGAAGTTAAAAGAGAAGTTATAGATGAGCCGATAAAAATGAAAATGTATGAACTTGAAGCTTTGAAAATTCAGAATTTAATTGATGAAGGCTGTTTAAATATGCCCGATAAGATTGGAATTCAGGATAAAGAAATAACAAATTTAATGTTTAAATTAATGAATCTCGCAAATACAATGTTTATTGGAAATGGAAATGAAATTCAATTAATTCAGAAGGGCGAAACTTCCTGCCTTGCATTAAGCAAACTCCTGAATGATAAAAAAATTAAAAATGTTTTAGTGATTGACGAAAGAACATTAAGAATGTTAGTTGAAAAGCCGGAAAATTTAAAGGAACTTTTAGAAAAAAAATTGCACACGAATATAAAATTAAGAAAGGGCAATTTTCAACAATTTAAAGATTTTAAAATAATCCGCTCGGCAGAATTAATGTATGTGGCTTATAAAAAAGGGCTGATAAATTTGAAAGGCAAAGAAGTTTTGGATGCTTTGCTTTATGCTCTGAAATTTAAAGGATGCGCTATTTCTTTTGATGAAATTGAGGAAATTAAAAAAATAAAATAATCTTTTAATTTTATGCTCCAAAATTATTTTAGGATTTTGTGGAGGAGATAAAAGGAATTAGATAAAAATAAAAAGAGATTTTTCTTGTTCTTATTAAGGGTGCGTAGTATACTGGTATTATGTCTGCCTCCAGAGCAGAAGAAGGGGGTTCGATTCCCTCCGCGCCCATGTTTTCAAACCGAATATTTATATACTTAATTTATTTAAATAAAATATGGCATCATATCCTCCTGGAGCTCAAAAAGCAAAATTAGATTATACTATAGATAGAAAAGTGTATGATGAGTTTGTTAAAATCTGCAGCAGAAAAGGTCTTGCCCCCCAAGTAATTCTTGAACAGGCAATGAAGAAATTTACTCAAACAGGGCAGATATAAATTAAAAAATTTATTTTTTCTTAGAAACTTTTTCAACTATCCTCTTTTTTGAAGTTTTCAATTTTTTTTCAGGAGCGTCATTTTCCATTATTTCTACTCTTGGCTCAAAACGCGGAATTTTTTTTCTATTGTCTTGCTGGGAAAAAATAATAACTAAAATCAAAATTAAAAGAATTATTGTCAGAGAAATAATAAACGCAGCAGCATTCACGACTGCTCCAAGAATTCCATAAGAAAATATTCCGACTAAAAGAACAATTACTGCAATTAAAGTTATTATCCAGATGCTTAAATTTTTCATTTATCTTTTAATAAACTGGCTATTAAATATCTTTAGCATTAGAAAGCGGTGGTGAATTTTTCAGCTCTGCATATCCTTAAAAATATCAAAACTTTATTTTTTCTATGAATAAAAAAGTAGAAATCATGGCTCCTGCAGGATCTTATGAAAGTTTGGAAGCGGCGATAAAGGCCGGGGCAGATTCTGTTTATTTCGGGATTGAGCAATTAAATATGAGAGCAAGAGCGTCAAATAATTTCAGTTTAGATGATTTAAAAAAAATTACCAAGAGATGCAATAAAGCAGAAGTTAAAACTTATTTAACTTTAAACACAATTTTGTATGACCACGACATTAGGTTGATGGGCAAAATCTGCGACGCTGC
>JAUYHR010000001.1 GCA_030689875.1 Nanobdellota archaeon | reverse complement strand
TAAGATTAAAGGCCATATCCTAAAAGCATTTATTGTTTTGAATAAAGGTTTTAAACCATCTGAAAAACTAAAACAAGAAATTGCAATGTCTGTTAAAAAAGATTATGCAGGACACGCCTATCCTAAACAAATAGAATTTATAACTGAATTACCCAAAACAAATTCAGGAAAAATAATCAGGATGAAATTGAGGGAAAGGGAAGAAAAATAATTCTACTTAAATTTAATAACTAATTTAAGCTCTGTCCGGAATAGATTTTTTAAAACCGAAAATTAGTTAATCTCAATGATATTTAAAAGAGGATGAGACAATTAATGCTTGCTCATCCTCAAAATAGTTTAGAAAAACAATTACTTAATCTTTTCCATTCTTCAGATTTGCCATTGCATTTTAATCATAAAGGAAATAAGCAATTCACAAACTATCAAAGAATTTCATTAATAATTATTTTTCGTCGGGAAAATAAGTCAATTAGAGATTTTATTGATTGGCTTAAAGAAAGTAAATGGTTTTCTTGGTTGGGATTAAAGAAAATTCCTAAGAAAAGCACATTTCATGATTGGTTGGATTTATTTGATATAAGATTAATTAAGGAACTGATTGATTCCTCAGTAGACAAATCCAATTTGAAAGTTACTGCAATCGATGGTTCAGGAATTGAAACAAATTTCAAGTCATCTTACTTTAAGAAAAGATTAAATGATTTTGGGGTAAAAACAAAAAGTAGTTATCACAAATTGGATATTATCGTCGATGTTTATGGAAAAAAGCAGATTTTAAATTATTCTTTTTTGCTAAAAAATAGGCATGATAGTTATGTAGCAAAAAAGCTATTGAAAAAAATAAAATTTGAAAGATGCAAAATATTAGCAGACAAGGGTTACCCCGATTATGAATTTATTGAACAAGCAAAGCTAAAGCAGAATAATTTTATCTCTCCTCCCAAAAATTATGGTGAAAAATGTAGGCAAGATAATCTTAAAAGAATAAGAAAATATACAAATTTTGATGCAAATAAACAAATTTATAGACGAAGAGTTATAGTTGAATCTGTTTTCTCATCCTTAAAGAGAAAACAACACTTAAATCTTAGAAGTAGATTATGCAATATGAAGAAAAAAGAAATGGGTTGGCATATTTTGCTTTATAATATAAGAAGAAACATAGAATTTAATGGAAAAACCATAGAAGAAAATTTAACTTTTTTTTATGCAATCTTAGAATTTAAGTTACTCCGGACAGAGCCACTTAATGCATAAATTTATAAATCTTATTTATCTCAATCAAGCATTAATAAAATATCAAATATTATCAAAGATATTTATTGGTTT
>JAUYHR010000183.1 GCA_030689875.1 Nanobdellota archaeon | reverse complement strand
AAGTCCTCTTACAAATGTTTACATGCTTGGAGTTGTTCTTCCAACTTTGGGGCTGGCACTTTTGCCTCTTGCAAGTGCGATGATTGGCGATTACTTAAGATGGACCCATGTGTTTATTTTGTTTAATCTTATAATTCCTTTTTTCGTTTTTTATCTTACTGACAAAGTTTTGATGTTGAGACCAGGAGGTTATGGAGAAACAAGGCTGCTGGAGAGAAATCCTCTTTATTCAAAATACAAAAGTAAAAAACCATATTTGATAGCTTTTTTTATTTGCCTTCCTTTATTTATTTTAGGATTTTTTCCTTTGATAATGCATTATGGATTTAATTCTGATTTTAGTTTTTCCCAACTTGGATTAGGAATTTTTGGAAATGGAAATCTTTTTGATTTTAAATCTGATGGGAGTGGTCCTTTTGGATTAGGGGCTTTGATTTTTGGAATGTTCATCCCTTTGGGAGTTGCATTATTCTTTTCTTTGTCTTACAAAATGAAAACAAAAGAGCTTATCAAAGAGAGAGAGAAAACAAAACAACTTGAAAGTGAATTTACTAATTCACTTTTCCAAATGGGAAACAGAATGGGAAATGGAGTTCCTGCAGAGCTTGTTTTTTTGAAAGTTGCAGAATCGTCAAAAGGATTGATGACAGAAGATTTTTTCAGAAGAGTTAATTACAATATAAGACAAATGGGAATGAGTGTTAAGAAAGCTGTTTTTGACAAACAGCGAGGAGCAATTAATTATTATCCTTCTGACTTGATTGCAACAAGCATGGAAGTTCTTATTGAATCTGCAAAAAAAGGTTTGAAAATTGCAGCTATTAGTTTGATGAGCATTTCACAATATGTAAAAAATATACAGAAAATTACAGATAGATTAAGAGACTTGCTTGCAGAAATTATTTCTGATATGAAGAGCAACATGACTTTCCTTGCACCATTACTTGCAGGAGTTGTTGTTGGCTTGGCAATGATGATTACTTCTATACTGAGTTTTTTGGATCTTTCTGAATTACAGGGTGGAGAAGCTATTGGAGGATTTACAGGAATTTTAAATATATTTGATTTAACTAAAATGATTCCTCCTTATTATCTTCAGATTATAATTGGAATTTATCTTGTGGAAATAATTTTTATTCTTACAAGCACTCTTGTGACTGTTGATTCTGGAGAGGACAAACTTGAAAAAACAAACAAGACAGGGATAAATCTTAGAAGAGGAATTCTTCTCTATTTCATTGTAGCATTTTTATCAACAATAATCTTGTCTGTTTTAAGCTCTGTTGTATTGAGTGGGTTGGGTTAAGTTTATTAATTTGTTTTTTCTTTTTCTGTTATGAAAAAGAGGCTAAAACAAGGAATTATATCAGATTATCTTCCTTGGTTGTTGATAGGAATTGCAATTCTTGTAATAATCATGATTGCGATTTTCTTGCTGAGGGAAAAAGGAATCGGGTTGATTGACAGACTTAAAGAAATTTTTGGAGGTGGAGCATGGCTGAGCTTACTATCGGGCAATTGATAAAAATAATTCTTGGGATTTTTGTGGTAGTTGCAGTAGTTGGAGGATTATATCTTTTTTTTAAAAATAATATAATTGATTTTTTTAGAAATCTTCCTGGAAATGAAAGTGTGGGAGTTATTTTTGGTTTGATAAAATGAACAAAAAAGGATTTTTACTTGCAGAAGAAACTTTGAAAATAGTTATTGCTGTAATTTCTATTACTTTTTTAGTTTATCTTTTGGCTTCATTGTATCTTAATAATCAAGATGAAAATGATTTGGAATTAGCAAAATCATCTTTGAATCATCTGATTGATGAGATGAATGTTGGAATTGTTGAAGTTGAAATCTTTAATCCTGATGGATGGAATTTAATTTCGTGGAATACTGGAGAAGAAATTCCTTTGCAGTGTTCAAATCTTGAATGGAGTTCTTGTCTTTGCATTTGTGATGATTCATGGTTTGGAAGTGGGCTTGAAGATTGCAATGATTTGGGAATTTGCAAGGAAAACCCTGATTTATTTGTTGTTGGAGTAAATTCTCCCTCGCCTATTGAGATAAAAAGCCCTTCTATAAAATTAAATATTGATTATGAAAATAAAAAAATTACTTTAAAATGAATCTTGACGAATTGGCAAAATATTTAATGTGGATTGCATTTTTTGCATTAGCTTTGGCAGGATTATATTTCATGTTAAAAAAATTGGGGGCAATGTAATGAATAATAAAGGAGAGCTGACAACACAACAATTAGTAATTTTGATTGTTTTAATCGCGAGTTTTGCAGTTATTCTTTTTTTGTTGTGGAGATTGAATCTTGGAGAAACTTCTGATAAAGAAATTTGTCATAACTCTGTTGTTCTAAGATCTCAGTCTAAAATAATTGGTTCTTTAGATTGTAGGACAAATTATGTTTGCATTTCAGGAGGAGAAGATTGTTCAGCTTTTACACAAACAATAAAAACTAATGCAAAAACAGAAGAAGAAATTTCCAAAGCAATTAAACAAGAGATTGATGATTGTTGGTGGATGTTTGGAGAGGAAAAAGTAGATTATATAGGATATTCTTGGAAACTAGACATTATTGTGGGAAATCAGTGTGCAATTTGCTCTATTATAAAATTTGATGACAAAATACAAGAAGAATTTCCAGAGATTAATTTTGAAGGAGAAAAAATATTAACTGCTGAAAAATATTCTATAATTACAGGGATGACAGGGGAGAATGATTTTATTTCAGCGCAAATTATCAAATCTGACGAGGTTGTTTCAAAACTGGATTGCGATGAATTTATAACTAAGGCTTAGTATTGTGAAAAGTAAAAATGAAAAAAAATAAAAAAGGAGTTATCTTGGCAGAGAATATTATTTTTATTGTTCTTAATTTGATTTTTCTTTTGATTTTAATTTTTTTTCTTTTTTCAAAAGTTGGAGGAGCTGCTGTTTTGGAGGAGAAATATGCAAAACAGATTGCATTAATGATTGATTCTGCAAAACCTGGGATGGAAATTCATCTCAATGTTAAGGATGCTCTTGAAAAAGCAGACAGTGAAGAATTTGAAGGAAAAATAATTGAAGTTGTTGGAAATATTGTCACAGTTAAATTAAGAGAAAAAGGAGGTTATTCATATTCTTTTTTTAATGATGTTGATGTTTCAACATACCTTGATGACATAAATAAAGGAGAGTATGTTATTACTGTGAATTAAAATGATGAAAATTTTAAGAAATCGCAAAGGAGAGAAAGTAATCTCTGTGTATTGGTTTGCTATTTTGTTCATAGTTGCTGCAGCGATTGTTTACATGGTTGCTGTTTTTTATGGGAAACCTTATGATGTCAGAAAAATGGAAGCGGATTTATTGACTGACAAAATCTCCGAATGCTTGGCCCAAGGAGGATATTTGAAACAAACTGTTTTTGAAGAAAGTTTTAAGGATAATTTCTTAAGTGAATGCAGTTTGACTTTTAATGTTGAAGATGTTTATGGGTGGGGAGAGCAAGAACAATTTTATTCACAAATAGAAATTTATGGATTTTCAAATGATGTTCTTGTTTCTGAATTTTCTGTTGGAAACAAAAATCTTAAAGATTTTTGTGATAAAAACGGAGAAGGATTTCCAAAATGTGTTGAAAGAGAATTTTACTCTCTTGACAAAAATGATAATCAGTACAAAATAAAAATTTTAAGTATTGTAAGAAAAATAGAAAAAAATGTTCAGTAATCATAATAGAGGACAAACAGGCGAAACAATAACTTGGTTAGTTGCAACAGTTATCATAGTGGTGATTTTGATTATCTCTGTTTTTGTTACGCAGGTTTTTTCCAATAGTTCAAATAGCGAGATAAAAGAAAATTCTGTTGCAGATGTTTTGGCTTCTAAATCTTTTTTTTCTTATTTATTGATGAAGGATTCAAATGGGAAAATTGTTTTTGAGCAATTAAAAGACGAGGAAAATTTAAATGAATTTAACGGGAATCTCGGACTGAAAATTTTTGAGGAGTTTTACGAGAGAGATGTTTTTCTGGAAGAATATAATGCTGTTTGGATAGGGATTGTTTTGGATAGGAAATTATTGCCTGCTCTGAAAAATGATTATTTTAATGAGAGGCCTGTTAGCTCTACAGGAGGGGACATAAATCATAAAAGTGTTTCTTTAATTATTCAAGAATTTTCACTAACACAAAATAAATCTGTTCAGATGATTTTGAAGGGGTGGAGTAAATGAAATCTATGATAAATAAACGAGGAGACATTCCTGTGACTATTTTGGTTTTGGGAGTTTTGGCAGTTTGTTCTCTGGCTATTTTTAGTTTTTATATTTCAGGTAAAAATTCTAAAGGAGAATTTGTTAATATAAAGATAATAGAAAAAGTTGGTTATTTTTCAGAAGAAATTAAATTCTATAATAATCTTGAGAAAGATTCTTTTCAGGAAATGAAAGTTTTTAATGAAGGATTAACGATGAGTTATTATCTTCCTGATGATATTGTTTTTTTAGGCGACAAAGATTTAAGGGTTATAAACGGGACTTTTATTAGGGGAAATAATAGGATATTGTTTGTCAAATATAATTTTGATTTGGGTGATGAATAAAAATGTTTATAAATTAAACTTTCTTAAAATGAATATGATTAGAAAAGAGGATAAGAGGGGACAAGGGTTAAGCACTAATGCAATTATTTTAATTATTCTCGGAGTTGTTGTTTTGGTAATGCTTATTGTTGGATTCACAGTTGGTTGGAGTAAGCTTGCCCCATGGATTTCAACAAACAATGTTCAGACAGTTGTGACAGCTTGTAACACTGCATGTTCAACAGGAAGTGTTTATGATTATTGTAATCTTGAAAGAACTTTGAAGGCTGATGATTTGCCAGAAGGAATTAACGAAGTTAAAGGAACATGTCAAATATTTTCTTCTGACGAGCCTGTGAATGGAGTTGATTATTCTAAATATGGAATTGAAGCTTGTCCAACAATAACTTGTCCTAGTATTTCTGAGGCATAATTCTTAAAATGGCGAGGAGTGATTCTGAAAGACGAAATAAAGGAAAAGACAAGAAAAGGAACAGAAAAAAATTTCCATATCGTTCTGGTGGAAAAAGAAGAAGCGAGAAATAGGTTTTATAAATTCTGTTTTATTTTTTAAATAATGCTTGAAATAATTTTTTTAATAGCTCTTGCATTGGTTTGGATTGTTTTTGCAACTGTTCAGGATTTGAAAAACAGGGAAGTTGCAAATTGGCTTAATTTTTCCTTGATAATTTTTGTACTGGGTTTTAGGTTTTTTTATTCGTTGTTTTCTGAAAATGGTTTTAATTTTTTTTATCAAGGATTAATTGGATTGGGGATTTTTTTTGTTATAGGAAATGTTCTTTATTATGGGAGAATGTTTGCTGGAGGAGATGCAAAGCTTATGATTGCTCTTGGGGCTGTTTTGCCATTGAGTGAACGTTTTTATGTTAATTATAAAATTTTTATTTGGTTTCTTTTGATTTTTTTGTTTTCGGGGGCTGTTTATGGTTCTGTAATAAGTGTTGTAATGGCTTTGAAGAATTTCAAATCTTTTAAAAGAGAATTTTCCAAACAAATTAAAAAAAATAAAAAATATGTTCTTGTTCTTTTGTTTTTTGGATTGGTCTTTATGATTTTTGGATTTTTTGAGAATTTGTTTTTTTTGACAGGAGCATTTGTGTTTATTTTCCCATACATTTTTTTATTTGCAAGAGCTGTTGATAATTCTTGCCTTGTTAAAACAATAAGCACTAAAAAATTAAGAGAGGGAGACTGGCTTTATGGTAATGTTAAAATTGGAAGAAATGTTGTCAAGGCAAAATGGGAAGGTTTGAGCAGAGAAGATATAAAGAGAATCCAGAGGAAATACAGAAAAATAAAAATTCGCCAAGGGGTTCCTTTTGTTCCTGTTTTTTTAATTAGTTTTTTGGTTTTGATTGGGATGAATTGGTTATGGAATCCTCTTTGGTAACCATAATTTTTTGTCGTTTATTTTTTGGGGTTTTTGTTTTTTGATTGTCTTGGGTTTTGGTTTTTCTTCTAATTCCTGTTTTAATTGTTCAAGTTCTTCTGGACTTGCTTTTTGTTTTGGGGAATTGATATTTTCATCTTTGTAAACAGGAATTAAATTCAAGATTTTATGCCCGAATAATTCTGATTGTGCTGTTTCTATTTTTTTTGGATTTAATTGTTTTTTTAATCTTTTAGAAACTTTTTCTGCAAAAGAGAGAATTGTCCTTGATATTTTGTCGTCGTGATTTTTAGGAATTATTAAAGTGTGCCCTTTTGAAATAGGATTTATTTCTAATATAGCGATTACATTTTCATTTTCATCTATTTTTGTTGAGGGAATATCTCCTGAGATTATTGAACAAAAAATACATTGAGATGTTTGCTCTTCCTGAGATCCTTCGTCCTTGATTAAATTATTTTGTTTTAGAAATTCTTCAAGTTCTTCAGCATTCATTGAGTTTATTTTTTCT
This sequence comes from Nanobdellota archaeon, assembly GCA_030689875.1. GTDB lineage: Archaea > Nanobdellota > Nanobdellia > Pacearchaeales > GW2011-AR1 > JWKY01. The sequence continues at coordinate 24 of JAUYHR010000183.1, read as the reverse complement.
TTTGCAAATTGTCTTTTGTCCTCT
>JAUYHR010000175.1 GCA_030689875.1 Nanobdellota archaeon | reverse complement strand
CTGTGTATTTTTCTCCAGTTTTGCTAAAATTAAATATTTGTCCTGATTCTACTGAATTTTTTAAATTGAAATTTTTAACTTTTAATTGCATGTTGGCAAGAGAATCAAACAGAGTTTAAATATTTGTCTTCTTTAAGATTTTAATTGATCATTTTACCGATCTCTTTCTCAAGTTCCTCTTTTTTTGGTAAGTATACTTTGTATTTTGAAACAAAAAGCTTGTTTGATATCCCGCCTAAAGCATATTTAATAAACAGAGAATCTTTTTCTGTTGAAAGAATAATTCCAACCGGAGCACTGTCTTCTTTTGTATTTATTTCTTCTTTAAAATAGTTCAGATACATATTCATTTGTCCGATATCAGTATGGTTTACTTTATTTAATTTTAAGTCAATCAAAACGAAACATTTTAGAATCCTGTGGTAAAAAACCAAATCAACATAAAAATGAGTGTTATTAAGTGTTATTCTATATTGCCTTGAGACAAAAGTAAAACCTTTGCCCAATTCCAACAAGAATTTTTGTAAATTTTCAATGATTTTTTGTTCTAGTTGTCTTTCCGTGTATTTTTCTGGCAACCCTAAAAATTCCAGGATATATGGATCTTTAACTATATCTTCCTCTTTCTCCTCTATTTTACCTTTATTTACTAGTGCTGACACTTCTTTTTTATTTTTTTTAAAAGCTAAACGTTCAAAAAGTAAAGATTTTTTTTGTCTCTGTAGTTCTCTAATACTCCAATTTTCTCTTAAACACTGTTTTTCGTAAAAACTTCTTGTAGAATCTTCATCAATTACTAAAAGTTCTACATAGTGACTCCCGCTTAATTTTCCAGACACTGTCTGGAATTTTTTATATTTCAAATAAAAAAGTCTCATTAAGTATACATTACTTTTGCTGAATCCTCTGCCGCATTTTAATCTTAAATCTTCAGATAGTTTGTTTAACAGTCTAGATCCATATTCTGCGCGTTCTTTGTTTTTTTGTTCAAATTGAACTATCTCTTCTCCAACTTCCCAGTAAGTTCTAATTAAAGTTAAATTAACTGATTTTAAAATTGTTTTACGCGCACTTTTTAGTAAAATTTCTATATTTTTTACTAACTCAACATAGTTCTTTTTTTGCATTCTATTTGCAAGATCTCAACACTCTTTAAATGCGTTTATACTTCGAAAGTATACATTGATGTATAAAAAGGAAATGTTTAAATATATCTTGCGTCTTTTGATGTGTTATGACAAATAAGTCTATATTTTTAGACCAGGTAGGATACAGTCCTAGAATGAAAGTACTTCAATTTTTTATAGAAGGAAGAAATTTTGATTATACTTTAACAGATCTGCTCAATGCGGAAGTATGCTGGTGAACTCTAAATCTTTTAATGCCT
>JAUYHR010000170.1 GCA_030689875.1 Nanobdellota archaeon | reverse complement strand
TTATGTTTCTGGCTGTACCAAACTTGAGAAATATTTGCGCAAGCAATGTTAGTTAAAGTGTAAGAAAGTGTTGTTATCTCGTTAGGATATTTAGTATCTACTGCCTGCCCATTTAATTTAGTTATATCAACACTCCAAGCGCTAACAACTCCAATCAGAAATACAAAAGTTAAACATAAAAGTAATGCTTTATCTACCCCTCTCTTCATAAACCATTTAAACAAAACTTCTTTATAAATATTTCTCAACTACAACAGATAATTTAAAAGAGGAATATTCTTTTTTTATTTATGGAAAACGGATACAGAAAAAGTGTTTTTGTTGTTGTTTATAGAAAAACCGACAAAGGAATAAAATATTTGATTTTAAAAAGAAAACTTCATTGGAGCGGGTGGGAATTTCCAAAAGGCGGAATTAACGATAATGAAGAAATTATTAACGCTGTAAAAAGAGAATTAAAAGAAGAAACAGGGCAAATTCCATTGAGCATCCAGAAACATAATTTTTTAGGAAAATATCTTTATAAAAAAGAATTTCAGGACAGAGGAAAAATAATTGGTCAGACATTTTCTTTATATTCTGCAGAAGTAAAAAATTCAGAAATTGTTTTAGATGGAAGAGAGCATTCAGAATATTTATGGCTGTCATATCCTGAAGCGCATAAAAAATTAAAATATGGAAATCAAAAAAAATGTTTAGAAATTGTGAATTGTTTTTTTGAACAAATCTCTAAGTTTAGAAGTTTCAGGACAGCTTCAGGAAAATTAGTTTTGGCCGGCAAAGATGCAAAAAACAATGAAGAATTAATCTCGCAGATTGAAACAGAAGAAAATGTTTTTCATACAGCAAAACCCGGAAGCCCGTTTGTAAATATTAAATTATCAAAAAACGAAACAGCCTCGCAAAATGACATAAAAGACTCTGCGATTTTCTGCGCTGCAAAAAGCCGGGATTGGAGAGATAATAAATCTGATGTGAAAGTTAATTGGTTTAAAGGAAAAGATATTTTAAAAATAAAAGGAATGAAAATTGGAACTTTTGAAGTTAAAAATAAAAAAGATATTTTAATTAAAAAACAGGAGGTTGAAAGATTTTTGAAAGAAAATGTTAATTAGACAAATGCAGTTAGGCAAACAGGGAATAACTGAAAATTTTATTAATAGTTTGAAAAATCAGTTTAAGAATTCGCAGGTTATGAAAATTTCTGTTTTAAAATCAGCAACCAGAGACAGAGGAGAAATTATAAAAATCAAGGACGAGTTGTTGGAAAAACTTGGAAAGAATTTTACAGCAAGAATAATCGGCTTTACAATAATTTTAAGGAAGTGGAGAAAGGCAAGGGAATAATTTATAAACCGATTTTTGCCTTAAGTATTAAGTAAATGGCTCAAGCCATTCTATCGCTGAAAAGCGAGCTTAAAAACTAAAAAATGGAAAAATTTAATCCGGTATATGAATTAAATTCACAAGAATATAATTTAAAATTAGCAGAGGCTTTGAAAGAAATTCCGGAATTTAAAGAGCCGGAATGGGCGCAGTTTGTCAAGTCCAGCGCGTCAAAAGAGCGCCCTATAGATGATTTGGATTTTTGGCATAAAAGGGCGGCAAGCATTCTTAGGCAGATTTATAAAAACAGCGTCGTAGGAGTTAATAGATTAAAGACAAAATATGGGAGCAGAAAAAATCGAGGCATGAGACCAGAAAGATTTGTAAGAGGTTCAGGAAAAATAATAAGGACAATTCTTCAGCAAGCCGATAAATCTGGTTTGACTGAAATAGCGAAGACAATCAAAGGAGTTAAAAGCAAAAAGCCGGGAAGACAATTGACGGAGAAAGGCAAAAAATTTTTGGAAGGAATAAAATAAAATGACGGACAAAAAATCAAAACAACCAAAAGTAGAACAGATTAAAAATTCTGAAAAAAAATCATCTGAAAATTTAAGAAAAAGAAGAATAAAAAAACTTTTTAAAAAACAAAAAAGAAAAACTTCTTTTAAAAGAGTTGTTCCGGGAAAAAAAGAAAAACTTGCAAAACAAACAAGAAGAACTAAATGGGCTCCGGTTTGGGTTGTTCTTAAAAAATTCGGACCTGGAAAGAGAATTCATCCGTCTGCAATCACCCGCTATAAACGTTCATGGAGACGCGGGAAACTGCATATTAGACCAAGAAAAATGAGGCCGCTGCACTATGGATAAAATGGAAAAATCAAACAAACAAAATACTGCTGAAAAAGAATATGTAATCCCCTTGAGAGAAAAAGTTCGCGCAGTTCCAAGGTATAAAAAAACAAACAAAGCTGTAAGAACGATTAAGGAATTTTTAGCAAGGCATATGAAAGTTTATGACGGAGATTTAAATAAAATAAAAATTGACAAATATTTAAATGAATATTTGTGGGTTAGAGGAATTAGAAAACCGCCGTATAAAGTAAAGGTTAAAGTAAGGAAAGAAGGAGAGATTGTAAGAGTTGAGCTTGCTGAACTGCCAGAAAAATTGAAATTCAAAAAAGCTCGTGAAGAGAAAAGGGAGCAAAAAGGAGCTGAAACAGCAAAAAAGAAAAAGGAAGAAAAAAAAGCAGAAGAAGGCTCACCAGAGTCAACCCGTGGGGAAAAATCTGAAGAAGAAATAAAAAAAGGGGAATCTGAGGATAAAAATAAAGATGGAGTTGATGATAAAAAGGAAATTGAAGAAAAAAAATTAGCTGTTGCTGAAGCAGGGGCAAAATTTGAAAAAGCAGAAGCAAAAAAGTTAAAACACACTACAAAACCAAAAACTTCAAGCCAAGAAAGACAAGAAAAAAATATTTATAAAAAGACGCACGCATAAATTTTAATTCTTTTTAATTTTTATTTTAAGATTGTCTCCAACTGATAACCCAATATTTTCAGTTGTTCCAGAATTTAATTCTAAAACATATTTTGCGGTTTCATTTGGAGAAAAACTTTCACAATCATTTTCTAAACATGGCTGGACATTTTCTTTAATAAAAACAATTTCTTTATCTGAATTAATCCAAATTATATCCAAAGGAATTAAAGTATTTTTCATCCAGAAACTATAAATCCCATTTTCGGGGAATATGAACAACATTCCTGAATTTTTATCTAAAGATTCTCTAAACATCAAACCTTTTGAAAGCTCTTCGGGAGTTGAGGCAATTTCAACTTTGAAACAATTTTTATTAAAACAAACTCTGTTTTTATTTGAATTAATGAGATAGGAGAATAAAAAAACCAAAATAATAAAAAAGATAATGATAAAAATTAAATTTTTTTTGGAAATCATTTTAATATAGTAATCTTTAAAATCCTGTGTTTTTTAACTTTTTTATGAATGAAAAAATTAAAGTTGTTTCCGGAAACACTGGCTCTCCTTTAGAAAATTTTGGTTTGGCGAATTTTATTCAGGTTTATATTTATGATAAGCCCTATTTTAGATACGATGATAAAAGACATTCAAAACTCTTAGAAAACTTGCTTAAGGAATTTGATTTGCCTTTTGATACTATGGAGATTAGTGGAGGTAGTTTTTATTCGTTAAAAATTCCAAAACCGCGAGGGGAAAATTATTCTTTAGCAGGAGAAGGGCAAATTAATGAAGGATATATTATTAAAAAAGAGGATGTTCATGAACTTGGTTCTCAAGATTATTATGCCGTCTTTCCTTCCGCGAGCGATTATAGTTTGTTTCCAAGTCTTTCTCACTTAAATAAAGTGCTTCCCTATTTTGATAGACCGATAATCTTTGCATCGCAAGAATATCAAACAGAAGAACAAAAAGGATTTTTAAATTGGGATCCTGAGGATGAACCACAAGAAGTAAATGATCCTGAAGATTTAGCTTATTAAATCATTTCAAAATCTTCCCAGTTTCTTCATACCATAAATATAAATCAAGTTCTCCGAGAGTTAAATTGGTTTTTTCTGCAATTTGCTTTAGCAAATTTTCAATTTCAAGATATTTTTTAGATGTTAGTGATTTGTTTTTTGGTTTCTCAATTAAATTGTTTTTTACAAGCAAATCAATTATATGAAAATCAATTATTGCTAAATTTTTATATCCGATGTTTCTTAAAAAATGCGAAGCTTCTTTCATTCCCAATCCTTTAATATTCTTAACAATCTCTTCCCGTTTTTTTAAGTCACTTTCATCACCCTTTAAAATTTTCCTTAAATCATTTATTTTTTGTCTTGCAAGAAAAATATATCCTGCTCTTGCATTTGGAAATCTGTGCCCTAATTCAGAAAGTTTTTTCGCTAAATCTATTTCAGACAGCGTCAAAAATTCATTGTTAATTTCTTTTTGGATTTTTATTCCACCCTGCGCAGAAAAATTTGCAGTAAGAAGACAAAAACATAATTCTTTGAAAATTTCCTTGAAATTTTTATTCCCTAATTCAGAAAATTCTTTCATACGGGAATCAACTATCTTTTTTATTTGAGATTTTTTTAGAACTTCAATTGAATTAATTAGGGGCTGCATTTTACCTTCTTTATTTCCTCCAAAATTTTATTTTTTTCTTTTCTGCTTGTATAAGTTTTTCCAAAACGCACAAGGGTTTCATTTATTTTGTTCCAA
>JAUYHR010000135.1 GCA_030689875.1 Nanobdellota archaeon | reverse complement strand
GTTCTGAAAAAATATCTAAGGTCATAATGTTGATTATTTCTGGATTAAAGTCCGGGGGAAATATCTCAGACCTTTTAGAAGAAACTTCTTCAAATATGAGAGAAAAAGAGTTTGTAGAAAAAAGAGCCGCTTCAAATGTTTTAATGTATGTAATTTTCATCTTCTTTGCAATTGGTGCAGGGGCTCCGGCACTTTTTGCACTAAGTTCGGTTTTAGTAGAAGTAATTATTAACATCGCTTCGCAATTGCCTGTAGAAACAACCACAAGCCAGTTTTCGTCCATAGTTAGTTTCAATCAAATAGGCATAACCCCTAATTTTATTATCTATTTTGCAATCTTCTTCCTTATCACAACAGATTTAATCTCAAGTTTGATTGTAGGAACAATAAATAAAGGAGAGAGTAAAACCGGTCTAAAGTATTTTCTGCCGTTAATAATTTTCAGCTTAGGATTATTTTTTGTCATTAGATGGGCTCTTTTAAGAACATTGGCAGATTTAATAGCTTTAGCATAATAACAAATCAAGTAAATTTAAAAAGATAAGTCTCTATATAATAAAATGAAAAAAAGTGATGAAAAAATAATAAAGAAAAGGAAAGAGGATAATAATCTGATTAAAACTGGTAGTTCTGGAAGAGAAATAAATTCTAAAAGTCTTGAAAGAGTTAAGATGGGTATAAAAGAATTTGATAATATGGTCGAAGGAGGATTTGAAAAAAATTCTATTAACTTAGTTGTCGGCGGACTTGGCAGTTCAAAAACAATTTTTGGAATGGAATTTTTAATGGAAGGAATGAAACAGGGAGAAAATGTTTTGCATATTTCCTTTGAAGAATCAAAAAACGAATTTTACAGAAATATGAATCAACTTGGTTGGGATTTAGAAAAATGGGAGAAAAATGGAAATTTTACCTTTTTAGAATATTCTCCGGAGAAAGTAAAAATGATGTTGGACGAAGGCGGTGGAGCAATTGAGAGTATGGTCTATAATAAAAAAATAAAAAGGA
>JAUYHR010000133.1 GCA_030689875.1 Nanobdellota archaeon | reverse complement strand
AAAGTTAAAGAATTGGTCAATAAATATGGAGATGCTATCTGTTTATCAAAAATCCATGATGAGCCATTTTGGGAATATTTCAAAGATAAAAATTACTGTATTCTGATCTTTATAAAAAACGTCAAGAAAATAGAACCATTTAATATAAACAAAAAGGGATATGGTTTAATGAGTGCATGGATGTGTGTTGAGGATATTGGGAAGATAACAAAATCTTAAGCGGATATTTTTCTAACTGTGTAAGGCACTTCAAATTCTTTTAAAAGATCTAAGGCGTCTTTAATTTTTTCAATTCTTACCAGTATTTGATTTGTAGCAGTTTTAACTGCGCCAATTGCAGAAATAAGCCCGCTTTTCGAGTAGATTTTTTTTTTTTTCTTAACTGCATACCCATATAGTTTTCTTAAAAAATTCATTTTATCATTCTGTTTGAGTTTATTTAAAGAATAAGATATTAATGCATAATTATCTTTGTGTTCTTTGTACTCACCATACATTAATATGCCGTAATGCTGAATTTCTTCTTTTAGTTCTATCCAATCAGGATCGTTTTCTCTTGCTACAATAAATTTTATTGGCAAATTTATACCTCTTAAATTCCAGGTTTTTTCAGCAAAAACTTCGAAAATATTCACTGTTTTGTGAACTAAATCTTCTATTTTTTTATTGTCCGCAGACTCTTTCACTTCTATGAATAAATCAATATCGCTTTCTTCATCAAAATTTCCTCTTGCAACAGAACCGAAAAGTACAATTTTTTTCAGATTTTCTTGCACTTCTTTTTTTTCTAAAAGCAAAGAAACAAAATCGTAAGTGTAAGCCATAATTTCTCTTTGTTTCATAATTCTTCCCCCAATAAAGCTCCAATTATTTTTTTAAGCTCAAAAAAATTATTGACTGCGTCTCTTACTAACCCTTCACTTTTTGTTTTTCCGTAACATAATTTATCTCTGAAAAATTCTTGTTTAACCAACAAGATTAAAATTTCTTCTTTTTTATCAAAATTTTTGTTGAACTCGCTCTTTGCTCTTTTTAATGATGCAAAAAATCTATGATTAACTTGAAAGCCTTCAGAAACAAGTTATTTTTTATTAAGAAGAATTGCAAATATGTTTGTTGCAGCTTCGGAAGCGGCAAAACCAACAATTTTTTGTCTATCTACTAGTGTTCCAGTCATTATTTTCTCATTAATATCTTCAATTAACGCCTTAATGGTTTTTTTATGTTCATCTATTGATGCCATATCAGTTGTTTGTTTGTGTTGTATATAAATTTTTCTGTTATGTATAACATATTTTCTGTTACGTGTAACAAAAGATTAATCAACAGAAACCTTTTTATTTGTTTTGTTCATTGAGGCATTATGGCGTGTGGTGAAGAATTATTAATTTTTGATTATACTCCTAAATTAAAAATCGTTGGCACGCATCACGCATTAAATGATTCTGACAAAAAAACTCTTGAACTTTTGGTTGATCAAAGTGATTTTGTTGCTCTGGAATGGGATGAATTCAGAGCGGAAAAAGAAGGATTAGAAGTATACATTCGCGTTTCAAAAAAGAAAAAAGGGTATTATCCTGAAGATAACACTTATTATGCGCGCAGAATAGATATTATTTTTGAAGAATTGCTGGGCGAAGTGTGTAATAGAGATGTGATTGAAGGAGCAAAGCTTAGCGGAAGAAATGTTGAAGAGAATGAATTTACTCTCTGCCAAAATCTATGCAGGGAAAAAAGAAAAAATGTTTATTTGGTGGATATTCCTGAACTTGTACTTATGGACCAATTATTTGCTTTTTCAACTAAACAAAAATTGCTCGCAATAATAAATTTAAAGTTTTTTAAAAGATTTACTTATGCACTCGATAATTTGCTTCTAGAAGAAAGAGAAAACTACATGCTAAATGAAATCGAAAAATACGAAGGACCGATTAATGAATTAAAAAGAAAAGGCATTTTAGTTGTAGGTTATACTCATGCAGAAAACTATTTAAGCAAACTAAAAAATAATGTTCTTGATGGAGATTCTGAATAAGTATTTCTTTAACAAATCAACAATTGAAATATCTAAGAATTTGTTAGGTGTGTATTTAGTTCACGGCAAATTGGTTGGTAAAATTGTTGAAACTGAAGCATACTTAAAAAATGATCCCGCTTCTCATGCATTTAAAGGAAAAACTGAAAGAAATAAATCTGTATTCAG
>JAUYHR010000158.1 GCA_030689875.1 Nanobdellota archaeon | reverse complement strand
TTAAAATTTGAAACAGAAAAACCTTGAATGATTTCTTTAATTTCATTTTGCTTTTTTTCAATATCTTTAAAATCTAAATACTTAATTATTTGATTGAATTTTGTTTCAAAAAAATATTGCAAATCTTCTTCTTCAATTTTAGGAAGGTGGATAGGAATGTTTATTATTTTCTCCAAAAATAATTTTCCATCTTCAGAATTATCTCCATACCTATCTTTTATAGCTTTTGCTACATGTTCAGAATCTAAAGTTGTTATAAAAATAAAATTGTCAAAATTTGCATTAAGTTTAATCAGTTTAAGAATTGTATAAATTTCATTTTTATCTAATCGATCTAAATCATCAACAAAAACAACTACTTTAAAATTAGTTTTTTTAATTGTTTCATTAATCTTATCTTTAAAGAAGTCAAGGGAAATTTTTTCTCCTTTTAAATCTTCGCCTAAAGACTCAAAAATTTTGTCAACATTAAACTCGATTTTTGTGTTTAATATCTTAGGAAGCCCTACTGTTGAAGAAATTTTAATTGCTTTTAAATATTTACTATACTTTGAAATCCATTTTCCAACTTCTTGAACATTACTTTCTTTTTTAATGTAAAATTTTTTTGAAATACCATCGAAAAAATCAAATAGCATTTCATCTTCCGAAGAATATCTCCAAGGATTAAAATCAAAAGCTAAATATTCTTTTCCATTTTCATCTTTATCAAAGTGTTCAATTTTTTCTCTTAATAAGTTCAAAAAAGAAGTTTTACCTTCTCCCCATTTTCCATAAATCCCAATTGTCAATGGTTCATTATTACTGGAATTTAATTGAATGATTCTTTTAACTTTATCTGCATAGTGTTTAAAATTAAATAAATCATCGTTGAAATTATTTATTGGATTATTTCCTAAAAGATGTTTATTGTCTGACATAATGATTTATTTTTTTACACGAGTTTCATTCTGTTTCACAAACGCATCCCATCCAGAATAGCTAGTATTACCAACAATCTTCCCACTA
>JAUYHR010000146.1 GCA_030689875.1 Nanobdellota archaeon | reverse complement strand
AGATATGGGACGGAAAATATAAAATATCCCTCTTTTTTTAAAATTTTTTTTACAGCGGCAATAAAAAGTCTTGGATTTTCAATATGTTCTAAAACTTGATTTGCCGTAATTAAATTATAACTTTCTTTTTTTAATTTTTTAGAATCTATTTCGGCATTATATACTTTGAAATTATTTGATAGAGCTTTCACAAGCTTGCTTGTTATTTCAATCCCTTCAACTTGCAATCCTTTCTTTAATAGAACTTCCATTAAATGCCCAGCACCGCAACCAACATCCAATACTTTTCCTTGTATATTATATTTATCAATTAATTTTGCAAATGGTCTGAAATGTTTAAAATAATATTTATATTCAAAACTATCTTCTTCTATTTTTCCAGTTTTTGAATTGTAGAATTTTATGTTTTTTGAATCATTGTAAATAGTGTTTTTATCTTCATTGGTGTATGGTAAGGGATTTGGTCTTATCAACCCGCATTTTTTACATTTAAGCAAATCATATTTTCTCCCAGAATATTTAGAATGCTCTTTAATAAATCTAAGCTTCTGAAATTTTTCATTTTTACATATTATACATTTCATAAAAATAGAAAAAAAAGATTATTAATAAGCTTTATTGAATTTAGGAGTATTTGATTTCATAGATAAAAACATCTTGTTTTAGCGCAATTAATTTAAAAGTTATATTGCCATAAGTTTTTTCTTGCTTTATGTTTTGCTGACCCGTTGTAAAATCTATATTTGTATCCATAAAGGGAATTTCCCAGAAGGTAGTAGTTTGTCTTTTTGCCCAGATTGGATAATTAGGTTCTGAAAAAGAAACAAGAAAGTATTTTGCTTCCGAAAAATCTTTAATTTTTTCTAAAAAAGATTCAAAGGTAAAATTATCTCCTACTGCCCCCGCAACCCTTCCCGGTTCCATAACTTTTCTCTCAGAATAATAAATTGTTTGCGGAACTGCTTGACTGATAATTATATCTTCTGGAGAAGAAATTTCTTTTACAAATAAACTTGCTTCCCTTATCCCTCCAAAAGAAGGAATTTTATTTTTTATGATAGCATCTGCACTTTTAATTTGATAATATCCTCCAAGCGCAATTAATAAAATTATAAAAATTATCCCGATGATTTTATGGTATTTTTTAACAAAATCCCCAATTAATAAAATTCCTTGAGAAACAGCTACAAATGTTCCAAACACTAG
>JAUYHR010000144.1 GCA_030689875.1 Nanobdellota archaeon | reverse complement strand
ATATTGGCCAAAAAATTTAGGAAGTAAAGAATCAACCTCAAGAAGCAAGGCTTTTTATTATTCTGAAATGCATAGCAATGCCTTCGGTTTAGTAAAAAAAGGAGTAAAAATTTTAAATGGAAAACTCAATAAAATAACTTCACCTATTTTGATAGTTCATTCTATGAATGATACAATTGCAAGATTCCAGGGTTCAAAAAGAATATTCAAATGTGTGAAGACAAATAAAAAAGAGATTTGTTTTTTTGACACAGATAAACATAATTTATTTTTTTCAGAAGAATTTAGTGAAGTAAAAAAATTAATTTTAAGTTTTATTAAAAAATATCAAATATTTGAGACTAAAAAAAAGAAAGAAAAAATCTCTGCAATTGTCCCTGCATTTAATGAAGGAAAAAGAATCTCAAATGTTCTGCGAGTTTTGGCACAGACAAAAATACTTGATGAAATAATTGTTGTGGATGATGGATCCAAAGATGAAACTGAATCTATAGTTAAGGACTTATCAAAAACTTTTCCAAAAATAAAATATCTGAAAAATAAAATCAATAAAGGAAAAGCTTATTCAATGGATCGAGGTGTAAAAAGCTCTTCAGGGGATATAATATTTTTTTCCGATGCTGATCTGAAGGGGCTAACTACCAAGGCAGTTGAAGAAATTATTAATCCTGTCTTGAACAATGAGGTTGATATGTTCATTGGAGCAAGAGGAAATTTTATGCAGCGGGCTGTTAAAAAATGGGCAATTAATTCTGGAGAAAGGGCTTTAAGAAAAGAAATATGGATGAAACTTCCATCTTACTATAAACACAGATTTAGAATAGAAGCGGGATTAAATCTATTTGTAAAGAATTTTGGAAAAGGATACGATTATAAAATTTTTGATTATAGTCAAACATTAAAAGAAAAGAAATATGGTTTCTTAAAAGGAACTTTTTTCCGATGGTGGATGAACTTTGATGTTGCAATGGCAGTCATAAGATTTAATCTATTTGATAGATTTAGGAAAATCCGATAAAAATTTAAAATCCAAATTCCTTGTTTTTTTATGGATATGTCAAATTTTTTTGATTTTTTTTCTATCAA
>JAUYHR010000137.1 GCA_030689875.1 Nanobdellota archaeon | reverse complement strand
TCATTTCTGATGGTAGCAGGGGACACTCCAATATTGGAATTTTTTTCAATCAAATCAGAGGAAACTGGTTCACCAGCTTTTACATAAAGTTCAATAATAACTTTTAATAATTGCTTCTGTCTTTCAGATAAATCTGACATAATTAGCAATAATATACTATGACTGCTAAAAAAAGTCAATATCTATTTTTGAAGATATTTCAGGATCAATTTTAAGAGTTCCTTTTTAACCTCCTCAAATTCCCCTTTTACTTCTGCTCCACAAGCATTAAAATGTCCCCCACCTTGAGGAGTTATTTCAGAAAGAAGTTTGGGCAAATTTATTTTGTTATATAAATTATTACCTCTGGCTGAAATTCTAATCTTATTTGGCTCTCTTTCATGAATTAAAATCCCCCTATCATATCCAGCAATTTTCCCAGCAATCTCATCAGCAAAAACTTCTCTAAGTTCTGCAAATTTTTCCTCAGTTATTTTTTCTGTTTGAAATTTTTGATAAGGCAAGAATAAAAATAAAGTTTTTAGTTGATCATTATATTCAATATTAGAAATTGCCAAAACCAGCATTTCCAATCTTAATTTTGGATAGGAGCTATAAAGTTTGTTGAGTAAAAAATCTACTTCTGCCCCTTTCTCCAGTAAAAAATTAGCAATTTCTAAAGTGCCATCATTAAATTGCCATTTAAAATTTCCTGTGTCCCAAAGGATGGCAGCATAACCTAAAGTAGCAATTTTTTCATCAACAAAATCTCTGGGGATAATTTTTTCCAAAATTATTTTAGTGGCAGCACTGGCTCCAACTTCTTTGATGGTATAAGTGCCCAATTCCTGACCATTATCTAAATGATGATCAATGTGAACTCTGGTATCATAAATACTTAAATCTGGAGGATTATCCATGGTTTTAGAAGTATCATAAAATTGGCCTAAAGAGCTTCCATCAACCAAAACTAAAACATCAAAATTTTTCTTTTTTAATACTTCTCTAGTATCTGCAAAAATTACTTCTGAAAAGAAGGGCAAAAAACTAAAGTATTCTTTTTCTTCTTTGCTAATTTCTCCAGGCCACATTAAAGTTACAGATTTTCCCAAAGATTCCAGATATTTTTTTAAAATTAGTCCTGAGCCTAAACAATCAAAATCCACAGGATCAGAAGCAATAATTAAAACAGTTTTTTTAT
>JAUYHR010000136.1 GCA_030689875.1 Nanobdellota archaeon | reverse complement strand
ATATTTCTTCTTGACGTGGCGGTAATAAAGCTTCCGCTCCATTTTGAGCCGACTCTATTTGCTTTTTTAATTCTTCCGATTCTTTCAAAAATGCATTAAGCATAAAAACTAAATAATCTTCCGTATTTTTGTATCCTTGATCTAAATTGTAGTAATAATCATTTTTATTCTCATCAAGATATTTTTCAAATGAAATTAAATAGCCTTCACCATAACCTTTTGCTTTTAAGATCGAGAAAATTAATAGCCTGCCTACCCGCCCATTTCCATCGATAAACGGATGAATTTTTTCAAATACTAAATGAGAAACTAAGGCACAGATTAACGGGAATTTTTCTATATTTGAATTTATATAATCAATCAATTGATTAATTAAACTGTTGATTTGTGTTGGCGGTGGAGATAGATAAACAGCAATACCGGCTTGATTAAAAATTGCCCCCATTTCGTTTCTAAAACTTTTTGTTTTTCCCTGTTCTCCCACCATCACCAAAGAATGCAAATCATAAATATATTTTTTTGTGATTTTGAAGTTATTTTTAATTTTTTTCTCTAGAAACTTATTGGCTTTTAAAATATTAAATATCTCTTTATTTTTTTCCTGGTCATTTTCGCTTTTGTTAAGTGTTTCTAACGTAGCGGAATTACCTTCAATTCTTGCAGAAAATAGAGAACTTTTAAGCAAGCTTATTTTTTGAATTTTTTGTTTAAGTTCGGTTGAAACATCTAACAAAGACAAAAAAATAAGATTGGCGTCAACTTTGCTTATCAAATTCAAAATTTCAGAAGTGATTTTATAGCCCGGAGGAATCTTCATGAAATTATTTTACCATATATTGCCAGATCTTGCCTAATCCTGCCGAATACTGCCTAATCCTGTTGAATACAAGTAAAGTCATAGCAAAAAATTATCTCTTGATTTAAAAAAACGACTCCTCTATCATAAATGGTGAACAATTGTTTACGTTGATGTCATCCCCGTGAAGACGGGGATCCAGTCGAAAATCTTAGCATGGATTCCCTCCTTCGAGGGAATGACAGGTGTATTTTATTAAAAATTAGAAATTTTT
>JAUYHR010000127.1 GCA_030689875.1 Nanobdellota archaeon | reverse complement strand
TCAATTAGCAAGAAGCCCAACACTACAGACGGTTTTGATGGTAGAAAAATTTATTGATGAAAATTCTGGAGAATTTAAAAAAACAGGATTGTTTGATAAACTTCCAAGGAAAGTTATGTGGCAAACTTTTCAAGTAATAATGGAATATTTAGAAAGCACATTAAAAATTGCTTATGATAGAGAAGGTTATGTTGTTTATATTTGGAACCCTGAATTTGTTTCAAGATTTAAGAATAAACCAGAATTAGAATGGAATGCAAAATAAATTTTATTGATATAGAATTAAAGAAAACTTTTGAGAATTTAGAAAAGTTGGATCCGCGTCTTTACAAAGAAATAAATAAAGCAATAAATGATATTTGTCAAAATGCCTTTTGTGGGAGAAATGTAAAGAAAAATTTAATTCCAAAAGAATTAAAACAAAAGCATAATATTGATAATTTATGGATTTATAATTTAAGAAAAGATTGGAGATTATTATATTCTGTAGGTAAGGATGAAATTGAATTGATTGCAGTAATTCTTGATTGGATGAATCATAAAGATTACGAGAGGTTATTTAGATTTACTTAAAATGAAAAGCGGCAAGGAATACCCCTCGGGGCATAAAGTTGAAAAATTAGCGAGAAAAATTATTTCTGAGTTAAAACCATTTTGCAAAAAAATTAAAATTGTCGGGAGTGTTGGAAGACATGAAAAAAAGTATGTTGATATTGACATTGTTTTAATTCCAAAAGACAGAAAGAAACTTGAAAATTTTATGAAAACGCGCGGCGAGCGACTTTGCGAGCGAAAATCAAAAACCAAAAATTGCCGAGCGGGGTCGGGAGTAGAATTTTTGCAGGGAGGAGAGCATGAATCTACCTGGAAAGTTGAAGGGGTTCAGACAGAACTTTATTATACCGACAAAAAAGAATGGGGCGCTGAATTGCTGGCTTATTCGTCGCCAAAAGGCTCTGCTATTGGCTTGAGAGTTCTTGCAAAGAAAAAAGGATTTCATTTAACACAGCACGGCTTATTCAAGAATGGAAAAAGAATTGCAGGAAAAACAGAAAAAGAAATTTATAAAGCTCTTGGAAGGCCGTGGAAAAAGCCGGAGAAAAGATGAAAATTAAAATTAAGATAAAACCAAATTCAGGAAAACAAGAAATAATTAAAAATGAAGAGGATTATATTGTTTGTTTAAAATCTGCTCCTGAAAATAATAAAGCAAATATGGAATTGGTTAAATTATTAAAAAAATATTTTAAAAAAGAAGTTAAAATAAAATCTGGATTAACTTCAAGAAATAAAATTGTAGAAATTGAAGATTAAATATGTCCGGGACACAGAATTTTAAAATTTATTTTTTTTAGTTTTTTTAATGATTGATTTAATTTTTCTTGGTTTCCTCCGGGCAAGTCTGTTCTTCCAACTCCCCCTTGATGAAAAATTGTGTCCCCTGAAAATAAAATATCTTGATAAAGAAAACATTTGCTTTCTGGCGTGTGTCCAGGTGTTTCAATTATCTTCATCTCTGAAAGTTCTTTAATGATTGAATTTTCATTTAATTCTTCTGCGCGATATATTTTTGCGTTTTTGAATAAATTTAAATTTTCAATATGGTCATAATGATTATGCGTCAAAATAACAACCTCAACTTTTTCCGGAGTGATTTTTAATGTTTCCAAATCATTTAATAATTCTTCCTTCGCTGACGCGCTTGAAGTGTCAATTAAAATTGTTTTTGAATTTATTTTTAGCACATAAACACACGAACCAAATTCTTTGAAATGCAACTGGGAAATGTTTTGTTTAAT
>JAUYHR010000126.1 GCA_030689875.1 Nanobdellota archaeon | reverse complement strand
TCATTTTTTTTAAGAAATTTAAATAAGCCGGTTGTGTTGACTTATTCTCAGAGAAGCATTGACAGAGCTTCCAGCGACGCTAATTTGAATTTAAAATGTTCTGCTCTGGCTGCAATTTCCGATATTGCGGAAGTTATGCTTGTCGGTCATGGTTCAACTAATGATGATTTTTGCTATGCAATGCCCGGCGCAAAAGTCAGAAAACTTCATTCTTCAAGAAGAGATGCATTTAAAGTTGTGAACGCCAAACCATTTGCAAAAGTTTATTCCGCACCTCCGGGTGTACACCCTGAATCAAGGGATAATAGAATTGAAATTTTAAGCGATTACAACAGGCGAAATAATAAAAAAGTTGAACTTGATTTAAAATTTGAGGAAAAAGTTGCTTTAATTAAATATTATCCCGGACAATCTCCCGATATTCTGGATTATTATTTGAAAAATAAATACAAAGGAATAATTCTTGAAGCGACGGGGCTTGGACATGTTGCAGTTAATTCTGAATCTGAATACGGCTGGGATAAAAAATTAAAAGAACTTGTTGAAAAAGGAATTATAATTTGTGTTACTGCCCAGACAATTTACGGGAGAGTGGACCCTCTGGTTTATTCTACCGGGAGAGAATTATTGAAAACAGGAATAATTTATTTGGGAGATATGCTAAGCGAAACAGCGTTGGTAAAACTTGGCTGGATTTTGGGGCATCCCGAATGGAACGCCAAAGAAAAAATGTTGGAAAATATTTCTGGCGAATTGAATGAGAGATTGGAGGAATGAAATGGAAAATCTTTTTGTTTATGGAACTTTAAAAAAGCCGGAAATTCAGAAAAAAGTTATTGGAAGAGTTGCTGAATTTTCAGAAGATTCTCTTAAATGGCATAAAAAATCTCAAATAGAAATTGAAGGAGAGATTTTTCCGATTTTAATAAATTCTAAAAATCCCCGCGATTTTGCGCTTGGTTTTGTTTTAGAAGTTTCTGAAGAAGAATTGAAAAAAATTGACAAATATAAGGGAGATGAATACAAAAGGAAAAAAGTTATTTTAAACAGCGGAAAAGAATCTTGGGTTTATGTAAAATAATTTTTTGTTAAGAATTAATCTTTTGGAAAATTGATTTGCAAAGAATCTTGTTTAGATTTATTTAATTCTCTTTGTTTTTTTGTTTGTTCCCAAAGTTCTTTTGTTTCATCATTTTTCATTAATTTTAAAAAATAATTTGCAAGGTCTATGTATTCTTGTGATTCTTTTTGTGAAATGCATTTTAAAAATGGGTGTTCACTAAAATCAGGACAAAAGTCGTAGCTTTCCATGGAGACCATTTCTCCTCCATTAGCACGATCCTGTTTATAATAATAAAAAAATTTTAATTGTTCTTTTTCAAGGTGAAAATTAATTGATTCAGTATATCTATGATCATTAGTGTAAGTTATTCCTAAAACAGTTTTCGAAAAAGAATAATCTATATTAACGTCAGTTATTGGTCCTTTGATTTTTTCAAGATTTTTTGGTTCTATAATTGTATTTTTCAGGGAGATAGAATAACCTTTATCATAAATATCTTTTTCTAATGTTCCAAGACTTATTTTTTCTGTTTTAAACATAACTCCAAAAATATCTGTGAGATTCATATCTTTTACATATTGTTTAGGCAAATCAATTTGGTTTGAATTATTAAAAATGTCATCGGTTACTTCAACGCCCGTAATTTTAAAATCGTGGTATTTTGATTTAAGAGCTAATCCTGCAATAAGGCTGTCTATTGAATTATAAACGGGCGAGATGTAATCTTCAACACTTATTCCTGCTGTTCCATACAATTTGGTTAGTGTATCCTGATAAATTGTAAAAATATGTCCAGATTCTCCATTTTTTGGCATCATAATTATTCCGGCAGTTTCATAACCAAGTTTTTTTAAAGCAGAAGCAGTTAAGACAAATCCTTCTTCACAATCTCCATATTTTTTATTTAATATTTGTTCTGGAGAAGGAAATCTTATAAAATTATCAGGAGCGGAATTTTTATTTACTTCAGGATAAAATCTTTCTGAATTTTTTATATATTCTATATTTTGAGCAACAAATCTTTGTATATCTCCGGGGGTTTTGTAAATTTTAACTAAAGAATCAAGCGCGCTATTTTTTGTTTGAATTTCTGTTTTTGAACTATCTGAATGAACTTCATATTGTATTTTTGTTTCCAGATTTTGTGCATTTGAATTAATTCCTCCAAATGTTAAAATTCCTGCCAAAGCTCCGATTAATGTTCTTCTCATGCTTTTTGAAGATAAAATGAGTTTATAAATTTTTTCCTTAGTTATCATTTAAAAGTTACAAATTAGAAAGGTTTATATATAAATTTTCCTTTCATAAATATTACAATGGAAAGTATAGAAAGTTTGCTAAAATTTACAAGTGAATATCCCCAGGTAGAAAATAATGCTCTTAAATATTCTTTTACCGGAGGGGTCGCAATCAGATTAAATCAAGAGATAAGCGGATATAATCCTAAAAGAGAAATGTCAGATATTGATATAGTTACTTTAGATAATTCAATAAAATATCCGGTTCATTCATTTTATTTGGGAGGGTATATAACAGATAGTTTATCTAGCAAAGAGATTTTGAATTATATCTGTGAAGCTAAAATCAAAGATGAAAAAATTTATTTTATGGATGGAGCT
>JAUYHR010000124.1 GCA_030689875.1 Nanobdellota archaeon | reverse complement strand
GCCAAAAATAGTTCGTAATTCGGCTTTTAAAGAAACTTTATCTGAAGAAACATTTGATTTTTTCATATTTTAGTAAATTTATCAATAAAAACAATCAGACAAAACGTTAATTCTTTGTTAACTCAATGAAAAATATTTTGTCAGTCAATAAGTTCGTATTATAAATGATTTGATTATCTTTAACAATAGGAGAAAAATTTTGATTAAGGATAGAAATGCTTTTATTTAATTCAAATTCCAATATCAAGTCAGAATTTTTTGCTCCAGTTTGTTTTTGAACAACTAATTGATAAATATTTTTTCCTTTTTTGAACGGTTCATTTAATTGGTAACTGATTTTAATATTGGCTATTTTTCCCGGAGCCAGTTCAAAAAGAAATCCGATTAATTTGTACTGTTCACCATCCATTTGATCAATATTTTCGACTAGAACACCATCCTTTGTAATTTGATTTAAAGTAGAATTTTTGGGAAGAAGAATTTGAAAATAGTTACGATAATAACCGGTAGGAAAAATTTCTGCCGGAGAATCATTTTTATATTGAAGGGAAAGAAGGTGGCTAATTTGTCCTTGAGAATCAATCTTAATTTTTAAGTTAACAAAGCGATTAATAAAAAAATTGGCCTTATTAGCTCCAAGATTGGCATCATAAGGGAAAATATAATCTGTTATACATTGGTCAGATATTGTGCATTTTGGATCAATTACCCGTCCAGACCAAAAGCTAGAGTCAAAAAGAGATTGAAAATTTTGATCTTCAAAATAAACAACTATCTGTTTTTCATCAAGAGACTTTTTTATTTGAAAAAATAAATTTTTTGGGTCAACAGAATTGAAATTATTTTTTATTTGTCTAACTATGGAAGATAAAAACGTTTTTTTTTGAATTGATCCAGGAAAAAATTTTTTCTCCACATAAAATTGAGTTTTTAAATAAAAATTTTTAGCATTTATATATTCTTTAAAATCGGGCAGATATAGATCATTAAAGGCATATAAAATATTTTCAATGGCAGTGGTTGTAAGTAAAATTCCGCCGGAAAAACCAGTCATTTTCATTTCTTTTTCAAGAAAAAATAAAGCTTTCTGGTAATTGGTAAAGAAGTCAGGAGAAAAATTAGAATCCCTAAAGAACCAATGAGGAACGCTTAGATATTGCGCAATTGGTTTTGGTGGATCGAGATGAACTGTTAGTTGGCCATCGGCATCATAAATATCATAGATTTTTATATCTCCGATGCTATAGTTTCCGATTTCGAAAACGCCAAATGATCCTAAGAAGCCACCACCGGGACGGAGTTCCATGTTATTAGCAAAAAAAACCACATATTTATTTATTTTTTC
>JAUYHR010000122.1 GCA_030689875.1 Nanobdellota archaeon | reverse complement strand
TTTAAACCTTTTTCAAAAGAAGTTTTAGGTTTCCAACTTAATTCTTTTTGCGCTAATGAAGTATCTAAAACTATATCGTGAACTTCTCCTTTAATGGCCGAAACATAATTAGCTTCTCCGGGAAAATTCAGAATTTTTTTTAATTTATAGAAAATTTCATTTACACTAACCTGATATCCATTTGCAAGATGAAATAATCTACTTTTTGGATTTTTTTCTATACTCTCTATAACAAATTCAGCCAAATCAGAAACATAAATGAAATCTCTTGTTTGATTTCCATCTCCGTTAATTATTGGGTTTTCTCCTCTAATCATTTTGTCCGCAAAAACTGAAATAACTCTCCCGCAATCAGGATCATCTCTCGGTCCGTAAACATTTCCAAAACAAAATACGAGAGATTCCAATCCATATAATTTATCATACATTTGGACATAATGTTCCGCAGTATGTTTTGATATTCCGTATGGGGAGCAGGGATTTATTTGATGTTTTTCATCTACTGGAAGATATTCTGGCTCGCCAACCCTTGCCCCGCCGGTTGATGTATAAATGATTTTTTCTACTTTATTTTTTCTGCATGCTTCTAAAATATTTATTGTTCCGAGGATATTTATTTTTGCGTCGTGAATTGGATTTTTTATAGACTCTCTAAGCATAACTTGGGCTGCGGCATGAATCACTATTTCTGGTTTTTCTTTTTTAAAAATAAAATCTATATCTTCTAAAATATCTTTTTCATAGAACTTAGCCTCGCTATTAACAAATTCTTTTTTTCCGGTGCTTAAATTGTCAATTATTGTTGTATTATAATTTTTTTTAATTAAAAAATCTACTAAATGGCTTCCTATAAATCCTGCTCCTCCTGTAACTAAAACTTTTTTCATTTTTTCTTGAAATTATTATTCCCCGATGTTGCTCCTGGAATTTCTAACCAATCTTTATTTGTTCTAACTTTTTCATTCAATCTCCAAACTTCTTCAAGAAGATAAGGCCTATAATTTTTATCTCTTGATAAATAAATTAAAGCATTCAAATCTTTTGGAAAACATTTTCCTCCAAAGCCAAATTCTCCATCTGGACCCGGAACATCAATATTCCTGGCAATTCTTTCATCTAATAAAAGCGTTTTCTTTATTTTATTGTAATCTATTCCGGAAGATTTGCAAATCTGGTAAATCTCATTTGCTAAAGCAACTTGTCCAGCAAGCATAACATTTGAAGCATACTTTATCATCTCTGCAGTTTTTCTATCGACAAAAATATAATTGGCTTTTGGAAAAAGAGGCTCATAAATTTGTTTTACTTTGGTGTAATCTTTTTTCCTGTTTGCTCCAATAATAATTCTATCTGTATTTTTCATATCTTCTAATGCATGTTTTTCTCTTAAAAATTCTGGATTGAATGCAAAATTAAATGGATAATCTTTTTCTAATTTATCGGTTGTTCCCGAAACTGCTGTTGATCTTACAACAACTAAAGGTCTTGGCTCGGATGTATTTTCCAAAAGTATCTCCAAAGAATTGTGGATGGAAGAATAATCAATTTCCCCGCTTGGCTTCATTGGAGTTGGAACAGAAATGAAAACAGCTTCAGACTTTTTTAAAATTGAAGGATTTGTATAG
>JAUYHR010000116.1 GCA_030689875.1 Nanobdellota archaeon | reverse complement strand
AAAGGTAAATACGAACTTTAAGGATATAAATGAATCCCTATAAAAAAAACCAGATCAAGCAATATCTTACAAAATATCTTAATAAACAATTCGGAATAGAAATTAAAAATTCTAAGAATAAATTTGGCTGTCCGATATGTAAATCTGAAGAGACAGCCGTTATATATCCTAATAATATAACGAAATACCATTGTTATCATCCGAAATGTAATTTTAAAGGTGATATTTTCGACTTAATTAGAAAAACAAAAAATCCAAAAATGACAGATGAAGATATTGCTGATTTTTTAAATCAAAAATTAGAAATTACAATTCAAGACGAGCTTAAAGACATTTTTGATATGTATGTTAAAAACGGTTTTTGTTTATTTCCTATTGCAAAAGGCACAAAAATTCCTACGATTAAAGAATGGCAAAATAGTGAACATAAAAACCCCGATGAATGGATGGAATGGATTAATGAAAATCAAGATTTAGGATTGAATATTGGCAAAAGCAATATTTGTATTGTTGATATTGGATGAAAAGACACATGAAAAATTCAAGGATTTAATGGGAGATACTCTTATTCAGACAACTAAAAGAGGATGGCATTTTGTATATATAGGAGATCCTGAATTTTTTAAAACGCTGAATAAAAAATTACGAGATGATGGGTACGAAATGGAATTAAGAGTAGCGGGAGCCTATTGTGTAGTTGCTCCATCTTCTGTTAATGGTGAAGTCAGAAAATGGAATAACAAAGAAATTATTCAAATGCCTAAAGAATTAAAAGAATTTTTTATGAAATATTATGAAGGTGAAGTAAAGGAAGAAAACACAAAAGACGAAATCCAAGAAGCAATTAATTCTGAAAAATTAGATGTTGTTGATCTTTCTCATAAAAGAAACGATACATTTATTAAAACAGCAGGAGTTTTTCGTAAATGGATGGATAGAGAAACTTTAGAAAAGACTCTTTCATTTTTAAGCCACAATTGGATTGACAAGCCCATTCCTACCAAAGAATTAAAAGCTAT
>JAUYHR010000106.1 GCA_030689875.1 Nanobdellota archaeon | reverse complement strand
AAGCATAACTTCCGCAATATCGGAAATTGCAGCCAGAGCAGAACATTTTAAATTCAAATTAGCGTCGCTGGAAGCTCTGTCAATGCTTCTCTGAGAATAAGTCAACACAACCGGCTTATTTAAATTTCTTAAAAAAAATGAGAGAGCGGCAGAAGTATAATGCAAAGTATCTGTTCCATGAGTTACGATAACTCCCTGAATATTTGAGTCATTAACCATCTCTGAAACAATTTTTGCAATTTTTTTCCAATCGTAAAAATTCATGCATTCAGATGCTTTCATGAATGGTACTTCAACTCTTGCAACATTTACTTTTTCAAATAATTCCGGATAATATTTAAATAATTCCCCGGGGTTTGTTAAAGGATGAACTCCGCCGGTGTGGGAATCATATTTTGAAGCAATAGTTCCGCCGGTGATGACCATAGCGATACTTGGTTTTTGAGAATCTTTTTTTATATCTTCATCTTTCTTTTCTATTTCCTTGAATTTTTTCAAAACTTTAATTTCCAAAATATCTTTTCTACTAAAACCAATATTATATCCCGTTCCTAATTTCAAAAGAACAATTCCTGTCTCAGGACTTTCCAATAAAACCCCTTCATAAATAGTTTTAGTCAAATGAACTTCAACTAAATCGCCGGGGTTTGCTGTTGTTTGTTTCATATAAGATATAAATTTAAAACATATAAAAACATTTGGGAGACATGAAAAGGGATTGAAATGATTGATTATAAATACACTTATTTAATTGGAAGTTTAATAGCATTAATTGTTTGGACATTTTTCTTTACATACAGAAAAGACACAAGAAGAGAAATGTTAACTCTCTCTCTGCTTTTCGGAATCGTAGGAATTTTCGCAGAATACCTTTACATCCAGGATTGGTGGAGACCCTTAACTATAACTGGAACTGCAATAGGTATTGAGGATTTTTTATTTGGCTTTTCAGTTGGAGGAGTATTTGCAGTAGCCTATGAAGAAATATTCAAAAAAAGATTAAAGATAAAGAAAAAAACCAAAAAACAAAATATTAAAAGAGATATTCAATTTATTTTTTCAATAATTTTGATATTATTTATTTTTGCAATCATTTATCTAATTTCCGGAATTAATTCATTTGTTCTAACAATTTTAATCTTTTTAACGGGAATTTTCATTATTTTAATAAAAAGGAAAGACTTAATAAAAGATTCTTTATTTTCCGGACTAATTGCTTTAGGATTATCAGTTGTAGTATATCAAATAATTTATGCAATCACTCCTGGATTCTTCGATGAATTTTGGCTCTACGAAAATATCGGAAGAATAACTTTATTAAAAATTCCATTGGAGGAATTAGTTTGGTTTTTCCTTGCAGGAGCATTTATAGGTCCACTTTATGAATATTGGAAAGGAGCAGAATTAAAGGATATAAACAAATAATAAAAATAATTAATAAACTTATCTAATAACCGCAATAATTTCCCTAACAATCCCCGCAACAAAAATTAAGCTTAATAAAATTATAATAAACCAATTAATGGGGATTTTATATTCCGGCTTTCTTTCTTTTTTTTCTTTGGCTTTTTTGACCATAAATAAAATCAAAACAGCAATCAATCCTCCGAAAACTGCTCCGCCAATAGAGAGGATTTTTATAAAAGTAAAATATTTAAAAATTATTATCGCTAAAAAAATAAAAATGGGGATTAAAGAAGATAAAAACCATGATTTAATTTTTTTATATTTTAAATCATAAAAAAGATGATCCTGCAAAGCATTGCCTAAAGCAAGATACGAAGTAAACATTGTAAAAATTCCAAGTATAATAAAAATTGGTCCAAGAGCAATTGTTGCGATTTCAGGAGTTTCAACACCCTTAAATCCTATAACGACTAGGGTAAATAAAATATAAAAAAGAATAGTAATTAAAGTTCCAAAAACTAAAATTTTTTTCATTAAAGATTTATCTTCTTTTAAAAGAATATTTATTTCTGGAATTACAGAAAAAGAAAGCAGTGCAAATAAAACAACTCCAAACGGCAAAAATAAAAAATTGGTATTTATGGCTATTAGATTATCCAAAGAAATTTTCTTAGTGAAAAAAACAACCATTAAAATAAATATGATAAAAATTGCGCTGACTCCGAATTTTTCAAAAGTTTTCAAAGCCCTGAGCCCTCTCCACAGCAAATAAGACATAAACACTCCAAATAAAATTCCGATTAAAATTGAATAATTAAAATTTCCAAAGAATAAAAAACTAAAACTCTCGCTGATTCCGACGAGATATGCAAGAATTGCGGAATAAATAGAAAAAATAATTGCAAAACTCATAAAAAAACTTCCTGTTTTACCTAAATATTTTTTAGCGTAACCGCCCAACTGATGTTTTCCTTTAGTCCTGAGAACAATTTCTCACAAATAAAGATTAGCTAAAAGAATTATTGCTCCAATTAAAATAATGTGGATTGCTCCGACTAAAAATCCTGATTTGGAAACAACATAAGGAATTCCTAAGACTCCTGCTCCAATTGCAGTTCCAATTAAAATTGATATTCCTGCAAGGAAAGTTTTGGTTTTTAGATTCATTATCGCCTCTGTTTAAAATGGGCACAGGAGGAATTGAACCCCCATTTTCCGGTCCGAAGCCGAAAGTTCTGTCCGTTAAACTATGCGCCCAGATTATAAAATGAAAAACCTTTTTATAGTTTAGTTTTCTGTAAGAAGTATGAGAAATCAAGAAGAGGTTGGTCATCACATCGTTTTAAGAAAACATCATAAATGGATGATTGGAGGAATAAGCGCCGTCGTAGTGATTTACATGATAGTTTCAATTATTCTAATAAGCGGGCTGGCTGTCAAACAAACTTCAGATTATAATAAACTCGCAAACGAAATTAATAAATTGCAGGCAGACACTCAAAATAAATTAAATGAATTAACAGAGAATCTTTTATCAGCAAAAGAAGACATAAGGCAGACAAAAGAAAACTTGACAGATATTGGAGCAATTAGAGAGGAATTTGATTTGCTCAAAGCGTCGACGGGAGAAGATTTTTCAGGCATAATAGAAAATTCTGTAAAAGCGGTTGTAACAATTAAAACAGATGTCGGGCAGGGAACAGGATTCATAATTACCAGCGACGGATATATGGTAACAAACGCGCATTTATTATCCGGAGGAAAAACAATTGAATCAACAAGTTATGAAAAAAACAAAATCTCCACAGAACTTATTGGATATAATGCTAACATGGATGTTGCTTTGTTAAAAATATCCGGAGAATATAGTTTTTTAGAGCTCGGCAATTCAGATGAAACTCAAGTTGGAGAGAGAGTAATCGCGATTGGAAATCCCCTTGGATTGCAATTTTCTGTTACAGAAGGAATTGTATCTGGAATACACAGACCGGGAATAAATGAATTAGAAGCTTATGTCCAAACCGACGCTGCGCTAAACCCCGGGAATTCAGGAGGACCATTGATAAATAAAAATGGAAAAGTAATCGGAATAAATAATTTTAAAATGGGTTCTGGAGAAAGTTTGGGATTTGCGCTTGAATCAAATTACATTAAAGACGCTGTAAATGCGATTTCGCAGGAAAATTTAGAAAGAGAGATTTTGGGTTAATTTTAAATAGAAAGTTTTTTTATAATAATTCATGGAAAAAAAATCAAAAGAAGGCTTAACAGCAAAAAAAGAAGAAGATAATGCAAAATGGTATGAAGAAGTCTGTCTTAAATCAGAACTTGCAGAATTCTCATCTGTTAAAGGAACAATGATAATTCGTCCTCGTGGATATTTTATTTGGGAAGCGATACAAAATTATTTTAATAAAGAAATTGTAGAAAAAACAAAATGCGAAAATGCTTATTTCCCTTTATTCATTCCAGAATCATTTTTTAAAAAAGAAGCTGAACACGCAAAAGGATTTACTCCGGAAGTTGCCTGGATAGACCCAAAACTTACTGCTCCTGGAGAAAGGCTCGCAATCCGCCCGACGTCAGAAACAATTATTTATGATTCTTATTCAAAATGGATTCGCTCTTACAAAGATCTTCCCTTAAGAATAAATCAGTGGTGCAACATTGTAAGATGGGAAACAGAAGCAACAAAACTTTTTTTGCGGTCAAGAGAATTTTTATGGCAGGAAGGACATTGTGTTTATGAAACAGAAAAAGAGTGCGACAAGGAAACTTTGCAATATATTGAACTTTACAAAAAACTTTGCGAAGAACTTTTAGCTTTGCCTGTTTTAATCGGGAAAAAAACAGAAAAAGAAAAATTTGCAGGAGCAAAATATACTCTAACAATTGAATCATTTATGCCCGACGGAAAAGCTTTGCAGTGCGGAACTTCTCATAATTTGGGACAGGGATTTGCAAAAGCATTTAACATAGAATTTTTAGGCAAAGATGAAAAAAAACATCTGCCTTGGCAAAATTCCTGGGGGCTTTCTACAAGATTAATTGGAGCGGTAATAATGATGCATTCTGATAATAAAGGATTAGTCTTGCCCCCAAAAATTGCAAAAAATAAAATTGTAATAGTTCCTATTTTATTTGACAAAACAAAAGAAAAAATTTTAAAAGAAGCTCAAAAAATTTCAAAACAGCTTTCAAAATTTAATCCAATTTTAGATGACAGAGAAGATCACTCTCCCGGCTGGAAATTTTCAGAATGGGAATTAAAAGGCATTCCATTAAGAATTGAAATCGGTCCGAAAGATTTAGAAAAAGAATCTGTTACAATAGTAAAAAGAAACAATTCTGAAAAAATCCAGATAAAAATAAAAGATTTGGAAAAGAAAATTCCAAATCTCCTTGATGAAATCCAAAATGAACTTTTTCAATCAGCAAAAAAATTCTTGGAATCAAGCGCTATTGAAGCAAAAAATTTTAATGAATTTGCAAATGGAATAAAAAATAAAAAAATAATAAAAACTGCATTTTGCAATGAAACTTCCTGCGAGAATAATATAAAAGAAAAAACGGGGGCTTCTTCAAGATGCATCCCTTTAGATTCAAAAAAAATAACCGGAAAATGTTTTTCTTGCGGAAAACCCGCAAAAACTGAAATTTATTTCGCGAGAAGTTATTAATCTTTTAAATTAAGCAATTAGATAATTTTGAATATTAACCTCTAATAGAATCGTTTTCTTTTTCATTTTCTTATTGGTAAACAACAATTGAGTTAAGCTCGTCTTCAAGCCTCAAAGTAAATTCATAAAGAGCTCCCAATTCTCTTTCCACAATTTCTTGTTCCATTTTTAGTTTTTCTGTTCCTTTTAGGTTTGTCATTTTTTGGCTAACCTCAACTTATTCCTTCTTGATCTGAATCAGAACTATCTCTTCAACCCAACTCAGACCAAAAATCTGAATTAAATTGAAAGTTTTTTAATTGAAATGTAAACTAAATTAAACATGCAGTTCCCTGTTGTATGGTTTAGCCTACTTTCCATGTTTTATTGAATGAATCTCTCTTTTTATATTTTTCTATAACAAATTCTTCAACTAAGAGTGATAAAAGGAAAAATTGGGAAGTTTTTTGACAAACTCGCCCCAGACATCAAAACAAAGTTTTGTGTCGCGAAGCCGAGAACGGCTTCTGAAGCGTAGTCGAGTTAAAGAGTGATAAAAAGTATTTTTATTTATTAAATTTAAACAAATTAATTTTACTTTAGGAGTAAAAGGAATTTCCAAAAAATTAAATCTCTCCCGCAATCCCTCTAATCAATTCTTTAAACTTCGGCAAATCCTTTTTCATAATCCTTGCGCCAACTGCATTTTCATGCCCTCCCCCTTTGGCATTTTCAAAATTTCCCTGCTGGAAAACTTTATCTAAAATATTTTTCGCATTTTCGCCGCGGCCGGAAATATTTGCAAAGGAGTTGGATTCAGAAGCATACGCAACAAAAATTATTCTTCCAGGAAAAAGATATTTTAAACTATTGGAAATTTCTGCGCTCATGCTTGTATCCCCGCCATATTCAAAAAAAATTAATTTATCCGAGCCCTTCGCCTGCTCTTGCGCTCCCTCTAAAAACTTCTTAAGTTTTTTATTAATTATCTGGTATTTCTCATGCATCTCCTGATTTTCAGAAGTTTTTTCTAAAATCTCATAAGGGCTTTTAACTTTCATTAAAAATTTAATCATTTTAATAACATTTGTGGTTTTGTCTTTCAAACCGCCGTTTAAGAGATGCGCAACAACCCCCATTCTTGAATTATATAAAATTTCAAACGCATTTGTTGAATCAATAAATAAGTCAGGATAAAGTTTTTTAAATTCCGTATAAATTTCCGGGACAAAATTATCAGAAATGCTTCCTACAATTGCAAGCCATAAATCCTCTTTTTTTTTGGTTACTTCATAGCACAAATAAGTAGTGGAGCTTGGGAGGTTTTTTCCAAGAAGAGGATTATAATAATTAATAAAATCAGGAACTTTATTTTTTTCTGTATTATGATGGTCAATCCAGACAACAGGCAGATTTATTTTTTTAATTTCTTCAAAAAATTCTTCTGAAACCGTCGGAATGTCTAAAATAAAAATATAATCGGGAGCAAATTCATTAATTTTTCTAAAATAATCTTTATCCAATGGAGAAGATTTTACTGGAAATCCTTTCCCCCTTTTGATATATCTCTGCAATAAAATAAAACTGCATAATCCATCCGGGTCATTGTCAAAAAAGAACAGGGGATTTTGAGCATTGTTTAAATGTTCTTTAATTTCGCTGATTTGTTTATCGCTTAGCATGAAAAATCTAATTAAAAAAGATATTTAAGACTTTGCAAATGTCTGTGCAACAATCAAAGGAAATAAAATTGTCGCATCACCAAAAACTTTTATATGTTTTGCTTTAGGAAGAATTTTTCCCCATGAAATCGCTTCTTCGGGCAAAGCGCCTGCATCACTTGCATTATACTCTTCTGCTTCATTAATATAAACCGCATAATCTG
The DNA here is from genome assembly GCA_030689875.1 of Nanobdellota archaeon. Lineage (GTDB taxonomy): Archaea > Nanobdellota > Nanobdellia > Pacearchaeales > GW2011-AR1 > JWKY01. The sequence continues at coordinate 1,687 of JAUYHR010000106.1, read as the reverse complement.
CACCATTTCTGAACATATTTGCATTCAAAATATGGTGTTTGACAACTCCCGAACCAAGAATAATAACTCCTGATTTTTTCAGTCCAATAGTTGAATCATTAATTTCTTTTATATCATCTGAAACATCAATTTTGAATTCCGGATTTTTAGATTTAAAGAAATAAACATTATCTCCGATTGCGCCGTCAGTAATCGCAGGGCAGTATATTTTAATTTTGTTTTTCCAAGCCCAATAGCAGATGCTTTTTTCATTATTAATTTTTTCCCCAAGTTTCCAAACTAGCTCAGAAGCAGAAATTATTTTTCCCGTTTGTTTTTGTTCTTCATATAATTCTTTTAATAACGGCTGGAAAAATTCTTCAAATTCTATATAACGATTATTTGCAACATAGATATTTCCAATCCTGTTTATTCCTTTTTCTCTTAGCTCTTCTCCGGAAGCCCTGAAATCTCCAAGATAAAAATCCCCAAAACATTTAATAATATCTTCTTCAACTCCGCCGGCAGTTGTTACAGCAATATTTATTTTTTTATGCTTTACAAGCCATCTGAAAATTTCCCTCAAACCCGAGCTTACCATGCTTGAAGTATATCCTAAAAAAATAAATGCTTTTTCATTTATCATTTCATGTATAATTTCTATTGCTTTTCCTAAATTACTTGCCTGCGCTCCCGTTGAAGAATAGCTTTTTATAATTTCTTCATAATTAATTCCATTATCAAAATCATAACCTCTAATCGGAATTCCTTTAATTTCTTCACTTTTTCTTAAAATATTTTTTCTTGCAATATCTGCCTTTTCATTATTCCTGTATGGTTTATCCATTTTCATAAAATAACCAAAAAAAGCCATTATAAAAATATATCTTAAGAAGACTCTATTGAAAAAATTACAAAAATAAAAAAACTTCCAATAGAGCCTAAAGAAGCAAAAAGCTTTTAAATTAAAAATGTCTTAAAGTTATACAATGAATAAACTTATTTCAATTTTATTTGGATTGATTCTTTTAGCAGTAGGAGTTTTCGTTTGGGGAAATAATTGGGCTGGATTTGGCGATGCTGCGCTTGCTTTTCTGCAAGGGGGAATAGTCTGGTTAGTTCTTCTAATAGGATTAATGCTGGTTATTTTAGGCATTAGTGATTTGAAAGGTTAAGCTCCCAAAAAAATTAAAGTTCCTTCAATAATTGCCGCAATAATTAATAACGGAATTACTATTAAAATAAATACTTTTAAGCAGGAAATAAAATTTTCATTAAATTTTTTAAATCTTTTTTTGTTAAAGAGGCTTGCTCCAATTCTCAGGCCCAATGCGAAAGAAATAAAAACAGCGGGCAGTTCAAAAATGCCGTGCGGGAAAATTCTCCACAAAGAAAGAATTCCATTTTCCTGAATAGCAAAATTAGCGACAAAGCCGAGAAGATATCCGTTTGCAATTACAGCGACAACTGGAAAAATTCCAAGAAAAACTCCAAAAACCATTCCAAAAAAACTGCTTTGAATATTATTTAAAAAAATAAAGCTGATTAACTGGCTCTGGGACATTCCTTCGGTTTTTAGTAAAATTTCTTTGACAAATTCAAAAATTTGTTTTGAAAGAATTTCAGGAGCGGGAATAAAAAAACCAATTAAAACAAAAGCTAAAAAAATTCCAATGACTATCCAAATAAATTTTTTGGAATCTTTGAG
>JAUYHR010000096.1 GCA_030689875.1 Nanobdellota archaeon | reverse complement strand
TTTAATTCTTTGTCATTCATTTTCTTTTCAGAGAGTTCTTTCATAAGATGCGAAATCTGAGGAGAATTTTGTCTGACGATTTCATCTGCTCTTTCTTTTTGAAATAAAAGCTGGGAGATAGAATTATCCCATTCAGAACGGTTCTGAACATTTATTTGTTCTTGTGGGTAAATAATTTTTCCTTTTTCAAGAGGAATTTCCCGATAATGCTCGTCTTTTCTTTCTTTAATTTCCCCGCGAAGTATTTTCTCCTTAATCCCCGGCTTTAATTCCATCATAGATTCCCTGCCCGGATAATATCTAACTTCTTCTTTAATTGAAATCATCTGTCCTGTTTCCTGATTTATTGCGCCCAACTTTTCAATTTTTTTTCCTTCAGGAGTTATTTTCCATTCTGTTCCCGGAATATTTGCAGAATGAATTGTTATCGGAATATTTCCTCTTGCATCTAATTCATGCGCTTTTTCTACAACATCATTTAATTGATATTCTGCAGCCTGTCTGTTTGCTTCGCTCCACCCTCCTTCAGCGACGCCGGAAGCTTCAATCAACGGCGAGTGCAAAGAAATTTTAGCCCCTGTTAATTTTGCCATTTGCTTAAGTTCTTTAAAATGCTGACGAGGAATTGCTTCAAAATCTTCTGGTTTTATAGTTCCAACTTCTATCGGCACAATTCCCTGGCTTAAAAGTTTGTTAACTTCTGCTATTTGATTTGCAGTAAACGGATTTGTCGGCGCTCCAAGCGACGACGCAGGAACACGATAGCCGGTAAAAACATCTCCGTAACTCGGCGAAAATGAGCTGTACCCTCCTTGATAAATATTTTCTATATTGTAATTGCTAACCATATTAAATAAAAGAAGAAATTGTTTATATAGCTTTTTATTCCGACTTATCATACATAAAATTTTTATATTCTTTTTCAGACGAATCATCAAAAAATCTTTCAGATTTTCTTTTTGTAGATTGCTCAGTCCCCATGTGAGTTATACCTTTTTCAGCTCTTGCAGGAGTTTGCAAATTCTCATTCTGAATTTTATTCAAAGTTTTATATTCGCTGGATTGAGAAGAATATTTTTGTTCTCCAAATTCATATGGTTTTTCTGTTTTTTCTATTTCTTTTTTTAATGGAAAAGAAGAAGCAATATTCTCTAAAATAGGAGCTTCTGCAACGGGTTTTAAAACGGGAGAAATTTTTTCTAATTTAATATTTCTTTCTATAAATTTATTTTCGTCCACAATAACTTCTTTCTCGGTTTTCTTATTTATCTTTTTTAATTCTCTTTTTTTCAAAGTTTCCGCTAATCTCTCTAATTCTTTTTTAGACAATTTTATTTTCTTCTCATTTAAAAGCATAAAATATATAAGGAATGTCAATATATAAAATTTATGAAAAAGGGGTTAGGAAATCTTGGAATAATTGTTATTTTAGTTGGCTTATTTTTTATTTTAAATTCTTCTTTTGCAATTATTACGGGCAATGTCGTCAGCAAAAAAATTGATGTTTTGGATTCATTTATAGGAATAATGTTTCTTGTTGTTGGGCTTGTATTATTTTTAATCAGTGAACTTGAATCAAAAATAATCTCAGTGTATGATGTTTCTAAAGGAAAAAATACAAAGAAAAAAGAAGAATTTTATCATATGACTGACCCTTCATTATATTTTAGCAAAGTAGGAAATGTGAGTTTAAATGAATTTAAAAGAGGAGTAAAGGAAATTGAAGATGACCCTGAATTAATACAATTAGTTAAAGAAGAATATGGTTCACAGCTTTTGGAAAAGGAATCTAAAGGAAAACTTTTAGAAAAAGAAATTGCTGAAGAATTTTTAAAAGTTCTATATCCCGGAAAAATTCCAAGACAAGAAAAAGAATTAATAACAAAAAAAGAAATTTCTGAAATTAGAAGAGTATTTGACCCCGGCTGGACAGGAGCTCCGGATACAAAACAATCAAGAGTTTTAAAAGAGTATGGATTTTCTTATCGACGCGGAGCAAAACACGGACAAATATATTCTAATAAGAATCCAGATATAAGAATAATTACTCCATCAACTCCCAGCGACGTAAATACAGGAAAAATTGTTGCAAGACAAATAGTTAGTTTGCTGAAAAAAAAGAGTTAAAGATTTAATTTTCTATTGCAAAATTTATCCGCTTCTTCGCTTTTGAGTAAAAGATAGGCTAAATTCTTTTTGTCTAAGTTTTCTCTCATATAATCTAAAATTTTATTGTAATTTTCTTCGGGGTTAGAAGAAGCTACTTTTTTTGTTTCAATTTTATATCTTGAACAATATCTTAGAGTAACAAGAAACTTTTCAAAAGAATCGGCAAAAACTGCACTTAATGGTCTTTTAGAATTAATTTCTTTTATTTTTTTTACGAAGTAAGTATCGGACTCGATAAATGAATTTTTATCAGAGAGAATTAAATAAATTTTTGTTTTTTCTTCCATTTTTTACAAGAGATATTCAAGGATTATAAATCTTTCTAATGTATTAATTAAAAAATGATTACAGGCTGGGGGTGAAATTAATTTATTGTTTTAATAAATTTATTTGCTGCTCGCAATTGGAGCAATGAGAGGTAATTATCTCTTTATATTTAAGCAATTCTCTTGCTTCATTAGAGCTCACAAAATATTTTTTATAATTTTCTTTTTCACTATGATAACAAAATTTTAATTTTTTTTCTTTGGTAAGTTTGTCTAATTCAGCGTAATATAAATTCTTGTATTCCATAAAGGAATTTGTCTTTTCGTCATAAATTTTTTTTACTTCGAAGTTTGGGTTTTCATCTAACTCATCAATTAAATATTCGCATTCATTTTTAAGAGTTTTTCGTTCATTGTTCAGAAAAAATAATCTTGACAAATCTTTGCATTCACACTCAGCATTTGATTTTTTTAAAGAGATAAGATATTCTTTTTTTTCCATTTTATTTTTTGCTAATTGGCGCAATTAATTGATTGCAATTAGAGCAATGAGCGCTGACAATTTTCTTTTTATTTAATAATTTTTCAACTCTTTCATAAGTTACCGGTTGTTTATGATAATTATTTTTTTCATTATGATAATATAATTTTAGTTTATTGTTTTTAATTAATAAATTTAACTCCAAATTATGTTCATTAGAAAAATTTACAAACTCGGATAATTTTTTTTCATAAAGTTCACTTACTTCAAAGTTTCCTTTATGAATATCATTTAAAGATTCAGATAAGTCCCAGCAAAGATTCCTCAAATTTTTCTTTTTTTCATCCAAGTAAGCAAATCTTATTAAATTTTCACAATTGCAAAATTTGCTTTCTTTATAAAGTTTTGAAAGATATTTTTCGCAGTCCATTATTTCTGATTTCATTTTCCCAATATCAACTCCAAAGCTTTTTCATAATCTTGTTCTGCTTTTTTCTTATTTTTGTTTTCAGAAATTTTTATTAAAATATCTCCTCTTGTTTTATACAACTCGGGGTTGTCGGGGGATAATTCTATAGCCTTGTTATAATCCTCAAGCGTTTCCGACAGTTTTCCTTTTTTATAGAACATTTCTCCCCGTGCAATGTATGCTTCTAAAAAATTTTCTTCAAATTTTATTGCGTAATTGTAGCTATCAAGCGCTTTTTCATCTTTGCCGAGGCATTTGTAAACATCCCCTTCATATTTGTTGGTTCGGGCTTCTGTAATGTTTGCATTCATGGATTTTATGATATATTCCATTGCTTTCCCGCATTTTTCTTTTTTATACAAAGAAATTCCGATTGTTCTGTATTCTATTCCTAAAAATTTTTCTTTATCCAGCTGAATTATGTTTTTGTTTTTTTCCAATTTTTTGTATAATTTTTCATCTTGTTCTGTTCCAAAAGCGGGTTCCCAGCCGAAGATTTCAGAATCCAGTTCGTATTCTATGAAACAATGGTCGCCAGATTTTTTTGCCGTTATGGGGAGCCCGGTTTTTTCAGCGATTTCAAGATATAAAGCAAGGCAGTTGTAAGAGTTCATTTTTTTTGTTTCAAGCGCTTCATGAAACAATATGTCCGGGTTGTTGGAATAAAGAAAATTAGACTTTCTAAAAATTTCCGAAATGTTTTTTAAGTTGCTAAGCGCCTGTTCTTTTTTGGATTCTTCCGCCACACTGTCAAGATGGACTTCTTTTTTTGCTTCGTTGATTAATGAATCTAAAGTCCGGTAATGGAAAGGCAGCACATCAAATCCCGCTTCTTTTTCTAAATCAAGAATTTCTCTTGCATAATCAAATTTTTCATTTACTTTTGTTTGAGCTTCAACATTATTTTCTAATCCTGAATTTTCTTTCATTTGGCTTTTTTCTAAAGACGAATGATTGGAAATTTTTCCTGAATTTTCTGTTTGCGCAATTGCAGAATTATTAATCAAAAATACCGCGCTTCCCATAACCAAAAAGTTCTTTATATTTTTTAAAATTTTCCCGCCAGTTGTCATGTTTTATATAAAACATTTGTAATTATAAGCTTTTCTAATGTATTAATTTTAAAGTTACTACGCCATAGAAAGTTATTTAAATATCTAAAAGGGTTATTAGAATATGACAAAGATATCAAAAACTCTCGGAACATTACTTTTAGCAGGTTTAACTTTTAATTCTTTTAGTCAGGATACAATAAAAACTGCAGACGGATATACCATAAAAAATAAAGAAGGATATATTATTCAAGACGCGGTAATAAAAGGAAAAGATTGGAAAGAAATTCGTGAATATAATGCTGGAAAATTAACAAAATTAACAACTTTTAGTAAAGATATGAAAGATAGGGAATATGCCTATAATGAGAAAGGACAATTAATGACAGAAACAATTTATAATAAAGAAGGAAAAATAAAGGGAGTTATAAATCGTGAATTAGAAAAATGAAAAACCTAACAAAAATTTTAACAACAACAGCTTTAGCAGCAACATTAGGATTAGCTTTGCCTAACGAGGTTAAAGCGCAAAAACCTGCAGGAGTTGCAATTGCATATTTAAGTTCCCACCTTAATTTAAGAAAAGTTTCTTTAGAAATTGATTCTATTTCAACATATGCTCTTTGCATTGATTCTATAAAAACAAATTTTAAAGCAAAGGTGCCTTACATGAATTTAATAAATGGGAGGGATTTTCTTTTACCCCCAGCAAAAACTTTCTTTTTAACCTACAACAAAAATAAAGAAGCAGTTATAATTCCGGTTAATTTTAATTTTGAAGGATCATACATCCATAAAGATTCAGAAGCGGCAATGAGAAAAGAATTAAAGAAATATGTAAAAGAGTCATTTAAATTAACAGCTCCTGTTGATTATGGATCAGAAGAAATGCTTGGTGAGATACTTCAAACAAAAAGAAAATGAAAAAAAATGAAAAACTTAAAAAATTATTTAGTCGCTGGAATGATTGGATTGGGAAGTTTTAATTCTTATAGTCAGGATACTCTAAAAACTGCAGACGGATATGAAGTATTCTTTGATGATTGGCAAATTTTAAAATATAATAAAAAAAATCAATTAATAATAAAATTCCTGAAAAGTGACGGAGATATTAAACACACTCATTTTTATGGATATGATGATAAAGGGCAAAAAATTAAAGACGAGTGGTTTATATCTTATAAAAATGAAAAATCAGAGAAAGAAATGACCAGTTTATATTTTTATAATTCAAAGGGCGATGTAACCAGAGAGATAAGAATTTATAAAAAAGGGCAAAAAGAAGTTATGGACCATTATGTAAAATAATTTTTTTCAGATATAACTCTACTCGCTAGTTCGATTTTCTATTTTTATAAAATAAATAAATTTTTCTAAAAATTAAATATAACTCACCATTCCATGGGCTTTTTTGTAAGTGTTAAATAAATTAAATGCCATCTCACCTGCTTTTTTTGCAGCTAAAGGCCTTATTAATTCAGCTTCTATCCATGTATCTTTCTTGATTTCTTTTATCTCTTTTTTTTCTGCTCCTTCTTTTTTCTTTTCTTCTTTTTGTTTTGAAGATTTTTCATATTTCCCAATCAACGCCAAAAACGGATTCACTTCTGAACTTTTCTTTTCTTTTTCAGCCCCTTCATCTTTTTCATTTAAAAAAGAATCTATTTCTTCCTGCAATCTTCCCAAGCTGTCCGTTGTTGCGCCTTCAATCAGCCCAAAAACATCTCCTAAATCTGATTTTGAAAGCTCCTGATTTAATTTTTCTATCTCGTCGTCATTTAAAACATAAGCCTTGAACGTCGCTGTTGTTTTTCCTCCAAAAGAATAGTGCGCCTGCTGTTGGCTTACTCTCTGGGGAATTCCTCTGAAATAAAAATCAACTAAAATGCAGACATTATAATTTCTTTTTTGTTTTTTTAAAAAATTGTCTTTTGCAAACTCCTGGGGGAGATCTCCTGCAAATGCTGAAGATTTAATGTCAAGTTTTGATTTTCCAAATAAAGTCAATTCAAGAAGAATCGTATTAAAAGTTTTGACTAAATCAATGTTTCTGCCGGATTCTTTTTGTTCAAGCTGCTGCGCGGCTTTTAAATACGGCTTTGCCCATCGGGAATAAAGTTTTAAACTATTCACCTGGCTTCTCAAATAATTTTTTTCTAATTCATATCTTTTTTTTAATTCATTTTCAGATTGAGAAAGCCAAATATTAAATTCTTGTATTCTCGGTTTCAAGATTCTTTTAATGCGGTCGTTTAAATCAATCTTGTCAGCTTCTTTTTCATCCGCTACAGACAAAAAAGCATCAATTAAAGTTATAAATCCCGCCTGTCCAAGCGCCATTGATTTTATAGAAGAATTTCCTTTTTGTATATCCACCTTATCCATCCAAATTTGTTTCAGAGAAAGCGTGGCAGCGTCGTGTATTAGTCTGTCTTTTGATTTAAGCCCGTTGTATTGTTGCAATCTTGTTTTAAAATCTTTTAAGTCATAAATTAAATTTAAAACGCTCCTTAAAACAGCGTTGATATCCGCCAAAATTTTTGTTCCCTGCTGCTGCATAATCGTCGCTCTCTGTCCAAGCTCCCCAAAATGCCCGGAGCCGGGAGAAGAAGTAAAGTTATCAATTAATTTTTCTGTTTTTAATCCAAAATCCCCCATCAAATCTGTAATAAAAAAATAAATCGGCTCTAATCCCTCTGCAGCTGAATCATACACAATAACATGCTCTGCCTCGGGCTTTCCCTTTTTTTTATAATATTGGCTGATTCTCTGAATGATATCTGAAACTGATTCTACCATTAATATTAATATATTTTAGTATTTAAAAAAGGTTTCTAATTGTAGCTTTGTTGGAAGTTTTGGGTTTTTACCAAAATTTGGAAAGCTACAAAAAAATAAAGGGCGAGCGACTTCGTGAGATAAACTTAAAGAATAAATAAATGAGCGGGGTCGGGAGCAGAGCGTTTGCACGAGACAAACTTAAAAAATAAATACGAATTAAATTGGAAGTTGGGCAGGAGGTAGGGGGAGCGAAGCGCTGGTGGGCGGGGCAACTTCATAGCAGATGATTCAAACAAAATCAACAAAATAACTAAATTTATAAATAATTTATTCGTTCATTATTTATGACATGGTTCAAAAAAAAGAATAAAGTTCTGGATTTAACAAGATATAAAGAAAGATTTCCAAAAGAAGAACTCCCTGAAGAAGAGGTAAAAGATTTAACTCCAACTTCTAATTCACAAGATACGTCGGCAAATTCTGCAAATGCCGGAAGTTCAGGAGGATTTTTTGGAAACTTTTTTGGATTTGGAGGTTCAAGCAGTTCTTCAGAAAGCGCGCCCCAAACAACCGCAGAATCCTCAACTTCGGATTTAGAAGAAAGACGGCAAAAACTCGTAAAAAGATTAACTTATATGACTGACAAACTTGAAGAGCTTTCAAATCAAATTTACAAATTACAGCAAAGAGTTGAATTGCTTGAGAGAAAGAGGGAATAATATTTAAAAAAATTTATTTTTTTGTAATACAGAAATCTTTATATACATCTTTCATTTTAAAGTGACATAACAAAATGAAGATTAAAAAAACTCTTAAAAATTTGGGAATGATTTTATCAGGAATTGGATTATCCGCCTCTTTGACTAGTTGTCAAGGTGAACTTGGAAGCAAAAAATATGACACAGAAGGAATTACAATTATAGATACATTAAATATCGATACAATAGAAGAAGAACTTAATTTTGATCATCTATATGATTATTTAGTGCTTAAAAAAGAAGTTCATTTAAAAAAATATATTAGATATAAAATTGCAAAAGAGAATTTTAAATTTAAAACAATTTATTCTAATCCCTTTAATCCAAAAGGTTCATTAAAAGTTTCTAAAGAAGAATTTTTCAAATATTGTTTGATGGACAATTTGTTTAATGATGAAAAAGAAAATAAAGAAATGAATTATAAAGTATACAAATTCTATTCTCTTGACAAAAATCTTAAAATAGAAGAATTAGCTGTCGGGGGAGCTGATTTTAAATCAGGAAAACCTTCCTTTATCATAGACAGAACATATACAAAAGAAACAAAAAAGGGAGAAAAAATGCTGGATGATGAGCAAAAAGAACTTAATGAATATTTAAATAAAATAAAAGAACATAAAAAACTAAATGGTTCTTGGAAAGATTAATTTTATTAATCTCCAACTTCTTTGATTTATGAAAATCCTTGATAAAAAGTAAGTCAATTTAATTATTTATTTTACAAAGTCAAATTACAGGCTTATAGAAATCCTTTTAATCTTGTTTTCTTATATTTTTATATGTCAGAAAAATTTATATCTATATCCGAGGCAATAAAACAGAATAAAGGAAAAGTTGCAATTCGCGGCTGGATTTATCGCGAGAGAGGAAGCAATGAATTTAAATTTTTAGTGATAAGAGACAGCAGCGATATAATTCAATGCGTTTTAAAAAAAGAAAAATTCAAAAAGCAGTGGGAAGATATTGATAAACTGCAAATTGAAGCAAGTTTGGAAATTATCGGTCAAATTAAAGAAGATAAAAGAGCTCCGACAGGTTATGAAATTTCCGCCGAAAAAATAAATATCGTCGGCTTAAGCGAAAGTTTTCCAATTAATAAAGATTTAAATGAAGAATTGCTCGGAGACAGAAGACATCTTTGGTTAAGAAGCAGAAAAATGACCGCAATTTTAAAAATTAGAAGCACAATCTTCGGAGCAATCCACGAATATTTTAGAAAGAATAATTTTTATGAATATCAAAGTCCGATTTTTCAGAGTGTCCAGTGCGAAGGCGGTTCAACATTATTTTCCGTCCCATATTTTGGACAAAAAGGAGTTTTTCTCGCCCAGACTTGGCAGTTGTATGCAGAACCAGCAATTTTTAGCTTAGAAAAAATTTACACTATTGCTCCTTCTTTCAGAGCAGAAAAATCAAAAACCTCACGGCATTTGACAGAATACTGGCACGCAGAAATGGAAGTTGCTTGGGCAAATTTTGAAGATATTTTATTTTATGGCGAGGAATTAATCAAACATATTGTAAAAAAAGTCTTAGACGAAAACAAAGAAGAACTGAAAATTCTTGAAAGAGATGTAAAAAAACTTGAACCAGTTATTAATAAAAAATTTGTAAGAATGACTTATACAGAAGCGCTAAAACTTCTTAAAGAAAAAGCAAACATGAACATTGAATGGGGAAAAGATTTGCGAACAATTGAGGAGGACAAATTAAGTTCTATGTTTGATGTCCCAATTATGATTACAAATTATCCAAAAATCGTAAAAGCATTTTATATGAAAGAGGATTCTAAAGACAAAAAAGTTGTTCACGGGGTTGATTTTATTGCCCCCGAGGGCTACGGAGAAATTATCGGCGGAAGCGAAAGAGAATCTGACATTGAAAAAATTAAAAAAAATTTAATTGAAATGGGTGAAGATCCCGCGAATTATGAATTTTATTTAGATACAAGAAAATACGGAAGCATTCCGCACGGCGGTTTTGGATTGGGAGTTGAAAGAGTTATTGCCTGGATTTGCGGACTTGATACAATAAAAGATGCAATCCCTTTTCCAAGAACGATGACGAGGTGGAAACCTTGAAGAATTTTATTTAAGATTATTTTAAATTCTTCTTTTAAACTTTTTCATTATCTTTTAATATACAGTTATCTTTAAAAGGGAAATTGATTTTTAATGTATTGCTTAAATTTTAATATAAATTTTTGTTTTAAAAATGAAAATCGGAAATATTGAATTAAAATGGCTTGGACATTCAGGATTTTTAATTAGAAATTCAAAAAGAATTTACATTGACCCTTATAATATTCCTGAAACTTCTGAAAAAGCAGATTTAATTCTTATAACTCACAGCCACTACGACCACTGCAGTTTTGAAGACATTAACAAAATTATTCAGGAAGGAACAAGAATAGTTATGCCGGCAGATTGTCAGAGCAAAATCACAAGATTTGAAACCCAAATTAAAATGGAAGTTATTGAACAAGGTCAGGAACTGGATTTAGGCGATTTGAAAATTTCCGCTGTTCCGGCATATAATATTGACAAGCAGTTTCATCCAAAAGACGATGGCTGGCTTGGATATTTAATTAAGATGAATGATGTTTTAAT
>JAUYHR010000093.1 GCA_030689875.1 Nanobdellota archaeon | reverse complement strand
ATTACAAGAATTATTGCAGCAATAATTTTTATAAAAAAAACTAAAAGAGTATTCCATCCAAGAGCTGAGAATTTTTTCATTCCCTGCAAAGAGCCAGCGGCAAGAGGATAAATAAATGAAGTAATTATTAAAGTGCCGGTTAAAACTAAAAGCCAAAATGGAATATTAAGAGGTTTTATAATAAAAAAAGATAATATTACAAAAAGAATAAAAACAATAAGCGAGAAAATAAATAATTTTTTTAAAAAACTAAAAAATAAGCCACTCATTTTATTATATTCTTTTTGCGCATTGAATATTGCAATTTTTTTTGATACGGCAGTTTGGATTGCTATTGTCGGAACAGCAAAAATATAGGTTAAACTTACTAAAACAGCAAGAATCCCGTAATCCGAAGGTCCAAGCATTCTTGCCATAACAATTTGATAAAGGTAATTAATCAGATTTCCAAGATTAATTAAAATAAAAAGAATTAAACTTCCTCTAAAAAGTTCATTTTTCTTAATTTTTTCAAAAATCATTTTATAATTCCCAGCTTAAATATTTTGAAGCATCTCTATCAAGATATTCTTGTTTTTTTTCTTCATTGCCGGCATATTTAATTTCCCAAATTTTTATTGGCCCTTGAACTCCCTGATAATAAACAAATTCATTTAAATTCACGCCTTGTTTTTTTAGCTCGCTGACTATTAAATTATCTTCTGAATGAACTAATTTAAAGTTGGAGAATTTTTTAAAAGGGTCATTTAATAAATATTTTTGAGCAAAATATCCTCTCATAACCCGGGGAGAAATATACATCATGCTTCCAAAATCATCCATCTGAACCTGTCCGTTAACAACATCTATTTTTTGAATTATTTTTATTCCCCCTTCTAACCCGCTTCCAAAATCCACAAAGTTATCATTATATTCTAAATATCTTAAAGGAAGATTGTATTGCTGGCCATTATAAACAAAAACTCCTGTTGGCTGGGTGAAACTCATACCCTCATTATTTTGAGAACTTTGGAGAATTACTCCCCCAATTCCTGCCGCTCCAGACGGCAAGAAAATTTCTGAACCATTTAAATTGTAAATTATATCTTCATCTAATCCAACTCCTCCGCTGTAAACTCTCATCATTCCGGAACTTGTTTCTCTGCTTTGGCTTT
>JAUYHR010000082.1 GCA_030689875.1 Nanobdellota archaeon | reverse complement strand
AGATGCAAGATAACTGAAAATCCAAAAAACGTAACTCAATTTTGCCAGTATTTAACAAGTAAAACTATTTATCTTATATTGAATAACAGGGGAATTAAGATTGATGTTAAAGATTTAATTAAATCCATGAAAAACTACAAGAAAAAACAAACTGAAAAAAATTTCAAGAAGATTTTTTCCTTTTTTTCTTAATTTTTGGATTGTTTAAACTTACTTTTCTTAAAACATAATTTGTTGGATTCTTTATCATCCTGCACAACCCATCTGGGCGACATATTTGCAATGCCAAATAATAAGATGGATTATCACAATTAGGAGGTAATATTTTGTCTTTTTGACGCTTATGCCAACTTAGTTGAGCCAACAAATAATTTTCTCTTAAAGGCTCTGGGTTTTTTTTATTCCACTTTTTTGTTACTAGCTCTATTTCTTCATCTCCATACCCAGAAGAATATAGAAAATTTACTAAAGTGAATAAAAATCTTTTTTTGCCGTCTTCAAGCCCATTTTTAAGTGCTTTTTGTATGCACGGCGGGAAGTATTCTTCCTTTGCAGGAGATGTTAATTTAGAATGGTTATTTGTTCTCTGGGTTATTTTTTTTACATCTTCTTCCATTATTATTGTAGATTGTTTTGCTGCCCAGTCGAATGCTTGTGTTATTAATCCAGATGCTTCTTTTTTTGTTATTCTTGATCTGTCTAGAAAAGAAATATCTGCCTTGACATTTTTTGCCAAGCCATATTCTTTTTTAAATTTCAATACTTGGCTTGGTTTTATTGGAATGCTAATTAATCCTGATTTTTCATTCAAACTATATGGAGCACGGAACATATGCCTTGAAGAAATTAATACTGTGTCTATGTCTACTATTTTAAACGGATCAAATTTTCCATCTGTTAAAAATTCTTCTTTTGGTTTTCCTATTTCTTTTGAAATTTTTTCTAGAGTTGTAATTTTTAGTATCTCTGCTATTAAATGCTCTTTAATCATTTCTTTTAAATAAGATGCAATAATTTTAGGTCCTTCTGGAAATAATAAACTTGTTTTTGTGCCGTTAACTTCGTCAGGGAAGGCTTCAAATGGGATGCCTATATGAAAGCCATTATTTCCACTAAATTTAACAGAAATATTTTCAATATCATGAAATTTCAAAGCTTCTATAAATAAATGAGAGGCTACTCTTGCTAATTCGAATATTTTTGTATCAATATCAATTAATAATTCCCAACCTATTCTTAGGTCATCTAACTGCCTTTT
>JAUYHR010000062.1 GCA_030689875.1 Nanobdellota archaeon | reverse complement strand
GAAAAAAGCGTAAGAAAATTGAAAAATATAAAATCCTGTTCAGTAAATTTTGCAACAAAAAAACTTTATGTTGAGGGGGAAACAAATGATGAAGAAATAAAAAAAGCTGTTTCTAAAGTTGGAGATTATAAAGCAATTTCTGAGAATGAAAAAGATGCAACGGATAAAGATAACAAAGAAGAAAATGAAAAGAGAGATACCGAAAATAATAAAGAAAATAAAACAACCACTTTTATTATTCCCGGTTTAGATAATCCGCATTGCGCCATGACCATTGAAAATGCTCTAAAGAAAGTTGAAGGAATAAAAAACATTGAAATGAATATAAATATGCACAAAGCAAAAATAATTTATTCTGCTGAAAAGGAAAAAGTCAGGGAAGCAATTATAGATGCCGGATATGAAATTGCGGGCGAAGAAAAAGTTGAAGAAGATATTGATTTAATAGAAATGCAAAAAGCAAAAAAAAGAATGTGGATTGCCTGGATTTTTGCAATTCCCATCGCAATAATCGGAATTTTGTTTGAGAGGATTCTTGGAATTGAAAATTTTGTTATTAAAATTCTCCCATTAATTTTAGCTTTTCCGATTTTATTTATAGTTGGTTATCCTACAATAAGAAGCGCTGTTAAATCTATAAAATATTTTTCTTTTAATATGGATGTTCTAATTTCTTTGGGAACAGTTATTGCATTTTTAACTGGCTTGTTAAGATTTGTTGTCCCAATAGAAGATTATTCTGGAGTAGGCGGAATGATTATGGCTTTTTTCTTAACGGGAAGATATGTTGAAGCAAAAGCCCGTGGACGAGCTTCTCAGGCAATAAAAAAACTTTTAACTCTTGAAGCAAAAACAGCAATAATTTTAATTAATGGAAAAGAAAAACAAGTTAGAATTGATGAAGTAAAAATTGGAGATGTAATGGTTGTAAGACCCGGAGAAAAAATTCCTACTGATGGAGTTGTTGTCAACGGAGAATCTGCCGTCGATGAATCAATGGTTTCTGGAGAGAGCATGCCTGTAGAAAAGAAAAAAAATGATAAAGTTATTGGGGCGACGATAAATCAAGATGGAATTTTATATATTAAAGCAACAAAAATTGGAAAAGATACTTTCTTGAGTCAGATAATAAAACTTGTTGAAGAGGCGCAAGGAAGCAAAGTTCCAATTCAGGCATTTGCAGATAAAATTACGAGTTATCTTGTGCCGATTGTTTTAATTATTGCCTTATTAACTTTTTTTGTTTGGTTTATTTTTCCGGAATTTATGAAATCTATTGCAGGTTTTTTTTCTTTTATTCCTTGGATTAATTTAGATGCAGGAGCTTTGACCCTTGCTTTATTTGCAGGAATAGCTGTTCTTGTAATTGCCTGCCCGTGCGCTTTAGGATTAGCAACACCGACGGCTTTAATGGTTGGAAGCGGGATGGGAGCGGAAAAAGGAATTTTAATAAAAAGAGGAGAGGCAATCCAAACAATGAAGGACATTAAGTTTGTTTTATTTGATAAAACGGGAACAATCACAAAAGGAAAGCCGGAAGTTACTGACATTTTTCCTGTAAAGATTGATGAAAAAGAATTTTTGAAATTAGCTGCTTCACTTGAAAAATCATCAGAGCATCCTTTAGCAAAAGCAATTGTAAATGAAGCTGAAAAAAGAAAACTGAAATTAGAAAGTGTAAAAGAATTTAAAATTTTAAGAGGAAGAGGGGCAGAAGGAAAATTAAATGGGAAAAAAATTTTAATTGGAAACAGAAAACTTATGGAAGAAAATAAAATCAACCTGGATAGTTTAGAAAAAAAGATGCAGGAATTAGAAGAGCAGGGAAAAACTGCAATGGCTCTTGTTTATGCTGATAAAATTCTTGGATTAATTGCAGTTGCTGATACTTTAAAAGATGATTCAAAAGAAGCTGTTTCAGAATTAAACAGAATTGGACTTAGAACAGTAATGATTACTGGAGATAATGAAAGGACTGCGAGAGCAATAGCCAAACTTGCTGGAATAGAAGATGTAATTGCAAATGTTCTTCCTGAAGAAAAAGAAAATAAAGTTAAGGAACTGCAAAAACAGGGAATGGTTGCTTTTGTCGGCGACGGAATAAATGATGCTCCTGCTTTAAAGCAAAGTAATGTGGGAATTGCGATGGGAACAGGGACGGATATTGCAATCGAATCCGGAGACATTGTTCTTGCCAGAGGAAATTTAATGGGAGTTGTTTCAGCGATAAAATTAAGCAAAGCAACATTCAAAAAAATTAAACAAAATTTATTCTGGGCATTTTTTTACAATTTTGTGGCAATCCCTCTTGCAATTATCGGAATATTGCACCCAATTATAGCAGAAATTGCAATGGCTTCATCTTCTATCACGGTTGTAACAAATGCTAATTCATTAAGAAGAAAAAAAATTTAATTTTTTATGGTTTCACAAAAAGAAATATGGGATAAAATTGCTCCAGAATGGAATGAGTATAAAACAATTCCAGCAGAGCATACAATTAATTTTCTTAAAAAAACATCCGGCAAAGTTCTGGATTTAGGAAGCGGAAGCGGGAGACATCTTGTAAAAATAAAAGACGGAAAAATGTATTTAGTAGATTTTTCAAAAGAAATGTTAAAGCTTGCTGAAAAAAAATCAAAAAAGGAAAAAATAAATGCAGAATTTAAGCAGGCAAATATCTGGGAAATTCCTTATGAAGATGAATTTTTTGATTATGCAATCTGCATTTCTGCTTTACATTGTGTTGAAACTTCAGAACAAAGGGAAAAAGTTATTAGAGAACTTTATCGGGTTTTAAAAAATGGCGGGAAAGCAGAAATTGGAGTTTGGAATATAAAATCAAAACGATTTAAAAATATTAATAGAGAACAAAAAATAGGAAATTTTTTGACAAGTTCGCCCAAGCGTGGTCGAATTGAAGGAAAAGAAAAATATGTTAAATGGACAGATAAAGGAGAGAGATATTATTATTTATACGATGAAAAAGAAGTTCATAATTTATTTAAAAAAGCTGGATTCAAAATTATTTCAACTCATAATTCAGAAATGATGATTAATTTTATTGTGGAGAAGAATAATCTTTAAAGAATGTTCAAAAGAATAATGACTCATTTATTTCTTAATAATCTTCATCATATCAAAAAAGGATTTTTGTTCAAAATTGATAATTTTATTTTCATCTAAATCAAATGTAACTTTTAAAATTCCCATGCCGGAAATAAAAATTGTCCCAATAATGAAATTCTTTCCTTTCATGTTTTGCAAGGACAACAATAATTTTTGAATTTGCTTGTTGATATTTTCATCTTTCATTTTATTAATTATCGTGTTTTCAAATTCATCAAAATCAAAATCAATTTTATCAAATAATTTTTCCGGCGTTCTTTCATCATAATTTTCTAAAGGAACAATTTCAAAGTTTTTTTCTATTTGAAAGCTGAACATTTTTTTACTAGAAGGAGCATAAAAATCCAAATGTTGCTGGTTGTCTTTTCCTTGCCTGTCAATTGAAAAAAACCCGGAACATAAATAAGCATCTTTATTTTCTTTTTTAAATTTTTTAAAAACATCTGATTCAGATAATTTTTCTAAATAAAATTGGAGGTTCATAAGAATTTAGAGGATAGGGAGTTTAAAAAATTATAGTAACTAAATAAAAAATAAAGATAATTACAATCTTCCTTCAATCTCTCTTTTCAAATCCTTAATAAATTTATCAATTTTAACATCTTTAACTTTCCCTTCTTTTCTTACAGCAACTGAATTTTCTTTTTCTTCTTTGTCGCCGACAACAATTATTAACGGAATTTTCATAAGTTCAGCTTCTTTAACTTTTGCTTGAACTGTTTTTGATTCAAAATCAGCGTCAATTCTGGAATTTGGAATTTCTTTTGATAATTTTTCAATTATTTTTTTGGCGTATTTTTCATTTCTGTCTGTAAAATTTAAAATTCTAATCTGGATTGGGGCGAGCCAGAGGGGAAGCCGTCCATTATAATGTTCAAGCAGTATTCCTATAAATCTTTCAAGACTTCCGTAAATAGCTCGATGAACCATAATTGGTCTTTTCTTTTCGTTGTTTTTGTCAGTATATTCTAATTCAAATCTTTCCGGCATTGAAAAATCAACCTGAATTGTTCCGCACTGCCAAGTTCTTTCCAGAGAATCTTTTAAATGGAAATCTATTTTTGGTCCGTAAAATGCACCGTCGCCTTTATTAGTTTTATATTTTATTTTTCTCTTATCTAAAACATTTTTCAAGGCTTTTTCCGCTTTATCCCAAATTTCGTCGCTACCGATTCTTTTTTCTGGGCGGGTAGAAAGTTCAATTGAATATTCAAATTTAAATTTTGAATAAATTAAATCCACTAAATCGATTACTTTTGCTATTTCTTCTTCCAATTGTTTTTCAGCGCAAAAAATATGGGCATCGTCCTGAGTGAATTGAATAACTCTAAATAATCCGCCCAAAACTCCTGACAATTCCTGACGATGAACAATTCCGAATTCCCCCGCTTTCAACGGCAAATCTTTATAACTTTTTGGAGAATTTTTGTAAATTAACAATCCGCCGGGGCAATTCATCGGCTTAACTGCAAAATCTCTTTTTTCATATTCTGATAAAAAAATATTTTCTTTGTATTTTTCCCAGTGTCCTGAAATCTGCCATAATTTTTTATCTAAAATTTGCGGAGTTGCTATTTCCTGATAACCGAATTTTTTCATTAATTCTCTTTCAAAATTAATTAATTCATTTCTGATAATCAGTCCGCTGTTATGCCAAAAAACCATTCCGGGAGCAACTTCATTGAAGCTGAATAAATTCATTTGCTTTCCGAGAATTCTGTGGTCGTTTTCTTTTAATTTAGAAGTGTCAAGTTTTGATTTTGAAATTTCTCTAAGCAATTGTGCGGGATTATATTCTTCATTAATTTTATTTCCTTCAATTTTTATTTCTCTTGACAATTCAGATAATGGATGCCCCTTGACTTTTAATTCAAATTCTTTGTAATATCCACACGGCGCTCGAGTAACTTTGAATTTTTCTTTTATTAAATCTTCTTCTGCTTTTATTAAAATTTTTTGAGCTATTTCAGGAGAACTCAAATCTTTAGACAAATGAGCATAAGGATAAAGAACAATATTATTT
>JAUYHR010000061.1 GCA_030689875.1 Nanobdellota archaeon | reverse complement strand
AAGAGAAAAATTTGACCAGCATAAAAAACAATTTAATGAATTTTTAAAAAATAATTTTTGCACAGCAGACTCTATCATTAATAATAAAAAAGAGGTTGAAAATATTTTAAAAAAATACGGCTTTTCAAATAAAAAAATTCCGATGGTTTTTTCTACCGCAGAAAATTGGAATAAAATGAATCTAACTAAAAGAATAAGAGATGATAAAAATAAAGAACTTGGATTTAAATTAAGAGAAGAAATTGTTGAGAAAATGTATGGAGTTGGATACAAGTTCGCTTCTTTGTTTATGAGGATGAGCGGTTATGATTATCTTGTTCCCGTTGATGTTTGGGCAATGAAATATGTTGAGAGTAGAGGGTTTAAAAATAGGAGTAAACAAAATTCTTCTGGACTTTTTCCAAGAGAATATCTTAAATATGAGAAAAAATTAACTAATTATGCAAAAAAGTCTAATGTTTCTCCAGCATTATTTCAAGCAACAATTTATGCAAAATTCTCAACATGGGCAAAAGATTCAGGAATAATTTTATAATAAAAATAGCCCCACTCGGATTCGAACCGAGGTCACCGCCTTCAGAGGGCAGTATACTTGACCACTGAACTATCGGGGCATTACGCGGAAGCTAACTTTTACATATTTTAAAACCTATACTGAGCGTGGTGCCGAGTAGGGGCATATTAATTTAATAAAAATCTTTTTTATAAATCTTTAGAAATATTACACTCTCAAATGAGGGTTGAAAAATTAAAGAAAAAACCTATATAAGTGTTTATATTGTTATAAATATATGAGAGTCAGATACAGCTTTTCTTCAAGAAGAACAAGGAATACTGAAAATATGCGAAAACAGCGGGGAAAGTACCCTATGCTTATTCTAAAAATCATTCAGGATTCAGATATAATTTTGGAAGTTCTTGATGCGAGATTTATTGAGGAAACCAGAAACCCTGAAATTGAAGAGCAAATAAAAGAACAAAATAAAAAATTAATATATGTTTTAAATAAATCAGACCTTTTGCTAGAAAAAAAGAAGAAAATTAATTTAGATTATAGCATTTTAGTGTCATGCAAAGAAAGGAGAGATATAAAAAAATTAAGAGATTTAATAAAAATTTTATCTAAGAAAATTAAGAAAAGTTTTGGAGAAAAAATTATTGTCGGAATAATCGGCTATCCAAATACGGGCAAAAGTTCTTTGATAAATTTATTAATCGGGAAAAGTTCAGCAGGAGTCGGCTCAGAAGCTGGATTTACAAAAGGCATTCAAAAATTAAGGTTAGATGAAAATATTCTTATACTTGACAGCCCAGGAGTAATCCCTGAAAAACAATATTCGCATACTGAAAAAGAAAAAATTTCAAAGCAGACAATTGCTGGAGGGCGTTCATTCAGCCAGGTAAAAGAGCCGGAGATTGTAGTCGCGAAATTAATCAGCGCTTATCCAAATGTTTTAGAAAAATTTTATAATATTCAGGCAAACGGAGATTCAGAAATTTTAATGGAAGAGCTTGGAAGAAAAAAAGGATTTTTAAAAAAAGGCGGGCTTGTTGATGAAGATAGAACAGCAAAATATATTTTAAGGGATTGGCAGACTGGGGAGATTAAGATTTAAATGTTTTTTTCAAAATATACTCTTTAAATAGGTTCATTGAAAATTCTTTATTTTTATTATAAAACTTTGATTCATATTCGCATAATATTTTTTCTATTATTGAATCGTCGCCATTTCCAACAACCCTGTAAATTCCATGAATGCATTCATGTATTAAAGTGGATGCTTTTTCTTTTAAAGGATTATTTGAATTAATTATAATTTCAAAATTAAGATGAGAAGGGAGATATATTTTTCCTTTAAACCTCAAATCAGATATTTTAACAAGGCTTATGCTGGTAACACGTTCATCTAAAAAAGAAATTGTCAAATCTTTTGTTAAAGGAAATTCATTTAATCTTTCTAAAAACTCTTGATTATTCAAGTATTCAAAAAAATCGCAATTCATTCGTTTATTACTTTCATAATCGTTTTTCCACCAAGGCAAATTATTTAAATTTGTTTTTTTCATAAGTCTTTTACCATATAAACGCCTTCATCATCTAATTTATATCCAAGTTTTTTATAATATTTCCTGACGCCGACGCCGGAAATTACTTTTATTTCTTTACATTTATTTTTTTTAACAATTTCTTCTGCTTTTTTCATTAATCTTTTTCCAAGTCCAATGTGCTGTGATTCAGCTCCTTCTTCTCCAAGATTTAATGCCTGCCCATATATATGAAGTTCGCGAATTATTGCTGTTTTATTAAAAATTCTTAATCTCAATAATCCAAATAAAATATCTTCTTTGTTTGTAAATTCCAAAAAATATTCTTTTCCATTAGAAGCTGGATATTCAATTATTTTTATTTTGACATCAAAATTTAAATTTTTTTTATTAAATCCAATCTCCCTCATTCTTATTTCTCTGATTTTTAATCCTTTATTTCTAAATTCTTCTTCAATATCTTTTCTTAAATCTAATTTTTCAGTTCCTTCAATTAATTTTTCTTTTGGAAATTCTCTCATCATTCTCATAACTCTGCAATAATCTGGGATTATTTTCATCATTTTTATTAAAATTTCTTTTGTTTCTTTTTCATTATACGGCGTGTATCCAATTAATTTATAGGTTTTTGCCAACGGAGAGTCTTTGATAATCTGGCACGGATAAATTTTCAGCTGGTCTGGACGAAATTTTTCGTCCTGAAAAATTTTTTTAAATAATCTTAAATCCTTTTCTTTGTCGCTTCCGGGCAAGCCGGGCATTATGTGATAGCCCAATTTAAATCCTGCATTTTTTAATCTTTCAGTTGCTTCAACTACATCCTGAATAGTATGCCCCCGATTTGTTTTTTTATAAATTTTGTCGTCGGGCATCTGAACTCCAATTTCAACTCTTGTAGCTCCAAATTCAAGCATTTCTTTGATGTCTTTATCAGTGCAATTATCAGGGCGGTTCTCAATGCACATTGCAACACATCTGTGCTCTGCAGTTTCATTTATTTTTTTTGCTTCTTGCAAATCTTTTGAAGATTTGCCGTTTAAAGCGTCAAAAATTTTTTTTATGAAATTATATTTATATTTTCTTGGATATTGCAGAAAAGTTCCTCCGAGAATTATTATTTCAATTTTGTCAGTTGGATGTTTCATTAATTTCAAAACATTTAGCCGAACTTTTACCTGTTCATAAGGTTCGTATTTTAATTTCATTGCGCGCATGATTGCAGGACTTTTATCTGTATAACTTTGAGGGACACTCTCTCCTCCCGGACAATAAATACAAGTTCCGTGGTTGCATTTTCTTGGAGCAAGAACAACTGTTAAAGGAGTTACCCCAGAAATGCTTCTAACTGGTTTTTTTATTCCAATCCCGAGTTCAATTTTATTTTTAGTTGACATGTTAATAATTATTAGAAAAGAGTTTTAAATTGTTTTATAAGTAAATTCATTCCCTCAGCACAACCACATTAGTCATACCGCGTCGTTTCCTCTCAACAAAACCTTTTCCCTCTAATCTATCTAAAATGCGCGTTACTTTTGCTTTTCCGTATTTAGTTTTTTCAATTACCTCTGCCTGAAATATTGCCTTGTTCTTTTGAATTAATTCCAATATTTTTTTTTCTTCCGGCTTTAAATCCTGAGTGTTAATTTCTTTTTTAGCAGATTTCTTTTCTATTGTTTTTGTTTTAATTATTATTTTTTCCTGCGGTTTTGAAAATATTAAAATAAATCCGACAATAATAAGCAAGCCAACAATTCCTAAAGATAAAAATGTTTGTTTATTTGTAGCTTTGTACATAGGACAGATAGCTCTTTCCATTGAACAAGAAGATGCATCTATTTCTTTTACAACCGAATTAAATAGAAATATAATAATAACTATTAATATAGAAATTATAATGAGCAAAGAACCGACATATTTATTTTCCATATCTTTATTTTGCAATTCTTATTTAATAACTTTGCTGTTTTTACTGAAATTAGTTTCATGGAAGAGTTTATATCCCTTTCTATTTTCTCAACTGAAACTAGTTTCACAGAAGCATTTATAAAAGATTAATTCTTTGAAAAATTATGGAGAGAGTAAATCAACAAATAAAAAAAACTGATACTGAATTTTATATTCAGATAGGAATAGTTGCAGTGTTAGCATTAATTATAGTTTTTGCTGCAGGCAAAATTTATGGAAACTCGGGAGCAGATATTACTGATGCTGGAATTACCGGAGCAAGTGTTTTAAGTTCAGATATAATTCCTACAGGAGTTCCTGCAGTTTATGGGCAGACATTAGGAGTCAGCTATGATGATATTTCTGCAAGCAATCCAAAACTTGCTGACGCAACAATTCAAAAATTAAGCGCATATGAAGGCGAAGAGCTGAACAGCGAACAAATGGCGAGATATATTAAGATAGGAAGCGCAATAAGTTGCGAGTATTGCTGCGGCGCTGATGCAATAATTTTTCCAAATGGTGAGGCTGCCTGCGGATGCGCGCATAGTTATGCCTTTAGGGGATTGGCTAAATACCTTCTTATTAATAATCCTGAAATGTCCGACTATGAAATATTATCTGAATTAGGAAAATGGAAAGTTTTATTTTTTCCCGGAATTCATGAAACAAAAGCAAAAGTTCTTGAAGCAAATGGAATAGATTCTACAGATTATGTAAATCTTGCAAGCAATTTATATAGAGGGGCAGAACAGGGACAAGTTTCATCTGACGGCGGAATGGTCGGAGGGTGTTAATTATTAAAATGAATAAAAAAATAATAATGTGGATTGTTATTGGAGCATTATTTTTAGTGGCACTTTTTTTAGTATTTCAAGCAGGAAGCGGTGCTACAAATAGTACGGGATCTGCAATTGATACAACTGGTTGGACAGCAGACGAGATAATGAATTATGAAATGCATGGAACAATTCCAACAGGAGCTGGAACAACAAGCGCATCAAGCAGTTCTGGAATGGTCGGAGGCTGTTAAAATGGATTGTTGTTCAGCAGGACATTCAGATGCTCATGCAGAGAATAATCCAGAAAAAAAAGGAATTTCTTTATTTGCTTTAATAATGATTTTGCTTATGGTTAGTTTGCTTATTTTCAGCATATTAAAATAAAAACTGGAGGTTAAAATGAATAAAAAAATAATAATGTGGATCGTTATAGGAATATTATTTTTAGTTGCTTTATATTTTGTATTCCAGACAGGAAGCGGAAACATTGCAACTCAAAATATAAATTCTGAAACAGCTTCTGCAGTAAGTTCAGCTTCATCAAGCGGAATGGTTGGAGGTTGCTAAGAAAATGAAAAAGAATAATAATAATAATAATTTATTAATTGGAATAATAGTTGCTGTAGCTGTATTTTTGATTTTAGGAATATTTGGTTTTAGTGGAATGATAGATAGTAGTTATAGTATGATGGGTGGTTTTGGATATATGTGGATTTTTGGATTTTTATTTATGACTCTAATTTTAGTAGCTCTTGTTTTATTTATTTTTTGGTTAGTTAAACAATTACAAGAGAATAAAAAATGAAAAAAAGTTTATTAATTGGAATAATTGTGGGAATTATTATTTTAGCAGGAATATTTATCTTCTCGCAAAATTCAAAAGCAAGCAGTTTTGAAAATATAAATGCAATTGCTGGAGAGATAGAAATTCACAAATCTTTAACATGCGGATGCTGTTCAACTTATGCAAGTTATGTTGACGGAAAAGTTTCCCCTAAAGTAAATACCTTGGATACTAAAGGTTCTGACGAAATAAAAATTAAATATGGAATTCCTTCTGAACTTAAAAGCTGTCACACAACAATAATTGGAGATTATTTTATTGAAGGACATATGCCTCTTGAAGCTGTTGAAAAACTTTTAAAAGAAAAACCAGACATAAAAGGAATTGCGCTGCCTGGAATGCCTTCTGGTTCTCCTGGAATGCCTGGACCAAAATCCGGGGATTTTATAATTTATGCGGTGAATAACGACGGAACCTCTGGCGAGTTTATGAGAATCTGAAATGGTGGGAAAAAAATTAATAATTTTTATCAGTTTGCTGATTTTTATTATTTTAATTGTTTTATTTAATTTTAAATCAGTTATGAATGCTTTTGTTGTTGATGATGGAGATGTAAGAGAGATAGTTGTTGATGCAAAAATGTTTGAATTTAATCCGAACATTATAAAAGTCAAAGAAGGAGAAAAGATAAAAATTAAAATGAATAATCTTGATGTAGAACACAGCATATATGTTCCTGAACTTGATGTACATATTCACGATGAAGGAGAATTTGTTGCAACAAAAAAAGGAACTTTTAATTTTTCTTGTCATACTTACTGCGGAAGCGGGCACGACGCTATGAAGGGGGTTTTGGTTGTTGAGTAGAATGAATTTAAAAAAATAATGGAATTTTATTTGGAGATAAGGAAGACAAAATGAAACCCTCTAATTCCTAAATTCTTCCCCTGAAACTAGTTTCACCAAAACCCTTTTATATGAAATTTCTTTATATATAATATGAAATTAAATAAATTATTTTCTTTATTATTTGCAATTCCATTAATAATTTTCTTATCAAAAAGCGTTATGGCGCACTGCCCTCTTTGCGTTGTTGGAGCAGGAGCAGCCGGAGCTGCTGCAATGTGGCTTGGAGTAAGCAAAGTTGTTGTTGCGCTTTTTATTGGAGCTTTTGCAATGTCAATGGGAATGTGGTTCGCGAGAATAATTAAAAAGAAATATATTCCATTTCAAAATTTTATTATAGTTGCAGTAATATTTCTCACAACTATTCTGCCTTTAATGCCTTTGTTTAAAGCTCTTGGCCCGCTTTATCTTTCTTTTATCGGTGATTATGGAACAACTTATGTTTTTAATTATTCTTTAGCAAGCAGTTTTTTTGGAGGAGCAATTGTTTTGTCAGCTCCTTCAATAAGCAAAGCAATAACTAAAAAAAGAAATAATAAAACTTTTCCGTTTCAGGGAACTTTATTGACTCTTATTTTATTAATCATCGTCGGATTTTTGATTCAGAGCAGTTTAGGAAGTTTAGGAGAAAATAAAAATATTATTCCCGGCTCAATTGAGCTCTTGTCGCCGGAAGAATTTGAAGGAGTTATAAAAAATGAAAGTGTTTTTTTATTAAATGTTCATACTCCTTATGAAGGTCAAATTAATGGGACGGATGAAATAATTGAAGATTGGGAAAACATTGATAAATATATGGAAAAATTACCAATGGATATTTCTATTCCAATAGCAGTTTATTGCAGAAGCGGGAGAATGTCGGAATCTGTTGCTGAAAATCTTAAAGATATGGGCTATAAAGTTTATGATTTAGACGGCGGAATGATTGCATGGGAAGAATCCGGGAGAAAAATTATTTAGAATGGAATTTTTATTTTATACAATAATCGGGATTATTGGATTGTTTTTTATTTTGTTAATTTTAAAAAATATCTTTAGCTGGAAAAATTTTTGCGTTTTATGCGTTTCAGTTAGTTTAATTTGGATTGTTCTTCTTTTTCTTTATTTATCCGGAATCTTCGCAGACAAAATTATAATCGCAATTCTTATGGGGCATACTTCACTGGGATTATTTTATTTATGGGAAAAAAATGTCAGAGAAAAATTTAAAATATTCAGACTTCCGTTATTGTTGATATTTATTTTTATTATTTATATTATTCTTGAAAATTTTGAATTTAATAGTTTCTTGCTTATTCTTGGATTGTGGATTATTTTTTATTTAATATATTTATTCAGAAACAATAAAAAATTCAGCAAGGTTGCAAAAAAACTTATTGAATGCTGCAGGAATTGGTGATGGTAAATCAAAATTTGGGAAATAAAAACGCAAAAAAAGTTGAATGGATATTGCGAATTGGCATATTTGGAACTTTTTTAGGACACGGTGTTTTTGCTTTGTTAGGTAAACAAAGTTGGATTCCTTATTTTACTTCTATTGGTTTTTCAGAATCTACAGCTTTAACCTTATTGCCTTTAATAGGAAGCATAGATATTTTAGTAGCGCTTTTTGCTTTAATAAAACCAATTAGAATTGTTCTCATATGGGCAACTTTCTGGGCAGTTGTTACTGCGCTTATTCGTCCGATTTCAGGAGAACCTATTTGGGATTTTGTTGAACGCACTGCAAACTGGGCAGCGCCATTGGCTTTGTTATATTTAAGGGAGCTTCCTAAAAATTTAAAAGAATTTTTTAGATAGAAAAACAAAATGAAAATAGAAGATTTTGCATATATTGTTGAAACAGAAAAAAACTTTGATGAAGCAATTGTTTCAGTTTTGAAAGCTGTGGAGCAGAAAGGCTGGGCTTTGTTCCAGATTTACGATGTCAAAGAGAGATTGGCTGTAAAAGGATTTTACCATGAAAAATTAAAAATTATAGAAATTTGTTCTGCAAAACACGCTAATAACTTTTTAAATAAAAATAAATTAATTTCTTTATGTATGCCATGCAAGATTAATGTTTTAGAAGAAAGGGGAAAAATAAAAATAGTTGGAATGAAACCGACGATAATTTCACAATTCTTTCCAGAAGTTAATAAAAAAGAAACCGAAGAAGTTGAGAAAGACATTAAAGAAATTATTGATTATGCAAAATAAAAAATGAATAAAAAAGATAATTCAATTTTATATGGCTTATTAGCGGGACTTGGTTTATTAATTTTTTATCTTGGAGTTTTATCTATTTTTCAAGGAATTGATTTTGCATTTTTAAATCTAAGAAGTTTATGGTATTTTATATTTCCTCTTGCAATAGGATTTGGAATTCAAATAGGACTTTACACATCAATAAAACATACTGCGACAATGACTGGAACGATTGCAGGAACAGGAGGAGTTTCTGCTGGAAGCATGGTTGCTTGTTGCAGTCATTTTTTGTTAAATATTATTCCAATAGCTGGAATATCCGGAATTAGTTTAATTTTAATGTCTTATCAAAAATGGTTTTTAGGAATTGGAATAATTGCAAACATTATCGGAATAATTTTTATGTTAAATCATAGAAACAAAATGAGAAAGGAGGCGTGTCATTAAATGGATAAAAAAATAATTATTTATATTCTATTAGGAATTTTGATTTTAGGATTGTTATTATTAACTTTTTTCCCAGGAATAATTCAGGCATTAAAAGATAGTGGAAATTCAGAAACAGACAAATGCGCTCCAGAACCAGGGTATACTGAACAGGAATGGGAAGAGCACATGGGTCATCATCCAGAGATTTATAAAGAATGTCTATAATAAAAAATAAAATGACGAATAATTTATTTAATAAAAAAGATTCAAGTTTAAAAATTGTTAAAAATATTTTAAGCATTCGGAAATACAAACTAATTGTAATTTTAACTGGAATTGTTCTTTTTGTAGTTCTTTATTATTTTTTTGTTTCAGCAGTTGCAAATAATAATCTTAAGAATTCTATAATTATGGACGGAAATTTGTATGTGGGAATAAGTTTGTTAGGCGCATTCATAACTTCTGCTCTTTCTGGAATTGTGTTAGCTATGCTATTCTTTAAGTTCAATTTTTACAGAAATTTTAGTAAAAGAGGAATTTTTGGATTTATTGGTTCTGGAATTTCAGCTTTTGGTTTTGGCTGTCCAACATGCGGAGCTTTTTTATTTGGGTTAATTGGAATGCCTTTAGCTTTGATGTATCTTCCTTTTAGAGGAATTGAACTACAGGTTCTTGGGATTTTTATTTTAATTCTCTCAATTTATTTCACAGGAAAGTCTATAAATTCAAGTTGTAATATAAATATAAAGAAAAGGAGGTAAAAAATGAAAGCAAATTTAGGAAGTGTTGACAGAATATTAAGATTTGCGCTTGCGTTTTGGTTTTTAGGTCCTTTCAAACCAGAGTTTGGTTTTGTATGGTTGAATTGGATTGTCATGATAATCGGAGTAATCGCGCTTGTTGAAAGTTTTGTCGGATGGTGCGGACTGCATAGTTTGTTTGGAATAAACAATAAGAATCAATAAATTGAAATAAAATAAAAAATGACAGAAGAAATAAAATACAAATGTGAAGCCTGCGATAGAACGTTTGCAAATGCGGACGGCTTAGCTTCGCATAATTCTGCAAAACATTCTGAATTAGTTCCAAAAGAAAAAAATCCAATCCCTGTTAAAAAAATAAAAAACTGGGCAATCGGAATAATCGTCATTGTAATAATTGCAGGATTAATTTTCTGGGGAATTTCAAGCGTTAAAACGCTTCCACCAACAGATATGCAGGGACATATTGAAGTTTCTCCTGAATCTCATATACTGAAAGAACAAATGCCCCTCACAATCCAGAAACATATGCTAGAACATGCCGACGGCTCCGGACCTCCAGGAGTTGTTATAAATTATAATTGCGAGGATTACATTTGTGAAGAAGATTTAATTAAAAATCTAGAAGGTTTTGCAGAAAAATATCCTGCAAATGTTTATGTTGCGCCATTCAAAAACATGGACGCTAAAATTGCCTTAACAAAACTTGGAAAAATTGAAATCTTAGAAAACTATGATGAAGAAAGAATTAGGAACTTCATAATTGGATTTTAAATAAAGAATGGCGGAAAAAATAAATCATAATGGAAGAAGCTCAGGTAATTGTTACTAAAAACGGAAGATATGCTCTTTATAATTATATAAATGAAAAAGAGCTAGAAAAAAGAATAGTGGAACGTTCATCTGAAATTTTTGGTAAGAATACTCATTATTTTAATATTAAAAAGAAAATTAAAAGTAAATCTGGATTTGGGACTATTCCCGACGGATATGTTATTGATTTTGACAAGAAGAAACTTTATATTGTAGAAGTTGAATTAATCAAACATGATTTACAAAAACATATCTTGCCCCAAATTACAAGTTTTATTCTGGCGTTGCGTAATGAAGAAACCTGTGAAAAACTTGTTGAAATATTCTATGAAGAGTTATCTCTTTTAAGAAAGATTGAAAAAAATGAAATAAGTTCCATTGTAGCTAATAGAGGAATTATTATTTTAATTGATTATTT
>JAUYHR010000058.1 GCA_030689875.1 Nanobdellota archaeon | reverse complement strand
ATAAAAATATGCAATTAAGCATCCCCCGATTTTTTCTTTTTCAGCTTCTTCATGCGTGATTAAACCTTTGTTTGTGGAAATAATTAAAACTCCTAAGTTTGTTGAAGGAAGATATCTTCTTCTATATTTTTCAATGTTTTCTTTTTTAAGAGTAAATCTTGGCTTAATTGCTCTGCATTCAACCAAATCTCCAATTGTTAATTGTATTGATTTTTCATCTGCATCTATTCTGTATTTTTTTATTGCTCCTTCTTGTTTCATTATTTTTAGAATTTCAATTAAGAGATTTGAGATTCTATTTATTTTTACGCTTTCTTTCCCGGAGATTTTAGCATTTTTTATCATATTCAATGCATCTGCGACTACATCATGCGACATTTTTTATTTCTCCAAGTTTATTTGTTTTCATTTTTTTGTTTTCTTTTACATTGTAGCTTTTCTTTTTTTAAAAGAAAAACCCATTTTCATGTTAACTATATTTTTTAAAACCGATTTCTTCAGCAATTTCTCTGAAGCAGTGTCGGCATAAATTTAATCCATATGAACCTATATGCGCTCCAAACCTTCCGCACTTCTCGCATTTTTGCGCGGCTATTCCTATTTTTCTTTCTTTGGGTTTATTATGTTTTATATATTTTATTTTAATTACGGGCTTGGCATCTAATTGTTTAAATATTTTTTTCCAATCGCTTGCTGTCATTTTATAAAAACCTCGTCTGGAAATTGTCTTCCATAAATTTAATTATTTCTTCCTTTGTAATTATTTGTTTTTTAGATACTTTTCCCTTTTTCATTTTTTTTAATCTTATTCTCCTTCCCGCTCTTTTAAAGACGATTGTAACATCCAATCCCGCGATTCCAATTTCTCTTTGATATTCTATTCCGGGAATTTCCAGATATTCTTTTATTCCAAATGAAAAATTATTTACGCTTATTTGTTTTTTTCTTAGTGTGTTGTCAACAGCAGCCAGCAATCTTTGCAATAATTCTTCTTTTCCTTTTCTTATTGTAACCACTGCGCCGACTTCAAGCCCCGGTCTGACATCTAAAGACGGGATTCTTTTTTTGGATTTCATTTTAGCAGGTTTTCTTTTAGTAATGAAGCTGAGAAGTTTAAATCCTTTCTCAAGTTTTTCTGCAATTCCGCCGACATTTAAAACTACTTTTTCTATCCTAATCTTTCTCATCACATTCTCGGAATGTGATCGACGAGATTTTATCTCAGTCATCGGATTTTCTTCATTTGAATTTTTTTGTTTCATCATTCTATTGCCATTATTTGTTTAATTAAAACATTTGTCTTTTCATTATTGCTGTTAATTATTGCCATTTTTCTTCCTTTAATTTGGCTTCCTGACGAATTAATGGAAAAATTTCCTTTATGCTCTTCCTTAGGGTATGTTTTTGCTTTTGAATCCTGAATTTGTTCTGAAATTATTTTTTCTATTTGCCCGATTTTACCGGAATGTTTTCCTGCAAAAATAATTGCATTTGATTTTTCTTTTAATGGGAGGCATTTTTCTATTTTTTTATCTTTAAAATTTATAACGACGGAATCATTAACCATACAGCTGAATTTAGGTTCTACTAAAAAATTTCCGCCGTCATTTAAATTAAGCTGAATCTTTTTTCCACTAATTGTTTTTTTATCTATAATTTTTGCAATTTTTTTATTTGATTCGTCTTCTTTAATTTTTTTTAATTCAAATTTTCCTTTTTCTGAAAGTTCAAGTCTGTAATAAATTTTTGAAGGAAGAATTGAGAGAGTATCGAAAAGCGCCAGACCTATTCTTTCATCTTTAACAATCCGATTATTTACCAATAAGTTTTTTCTTTGAATCGCTTTTTTTACTTCTTCTCTTGTTTGCGCTATTTTTAATAAATCTCTTAAAATTATTAACAAAGGAATTCCTTTTTTTGAGAGGGGCTTTACTGTAAAAGTATTTCCTTTCCTTGCTATTGGCCAGTTTTTTGGAAAATTTTGTCTTTTCAAGTGCCCCATTATTTTTTCACTCCTGTTTGTTCTATTTTTTCATTTTTAATTTTTTTACGCTCACCAGAGTCACCTGCTTGCAGGTCTTGTCCCTCCTTGGGATTCTCGTGCCCTCCTTGGGTATCCCTTGGGGAAGGTTGTGTTTCTGGTTTTTTTCCCTGTTTGTTTTCGTTTGACGTCTTTGGAGAACGATTGGAAACTTCCTGTT
This sequence comes from Nanobdellota archaeon, assembly GCA_030689875.1. Lineage (GTDB taxonomy): Archaea > Nanobdellota > Nanobdellia > Pacearchaeales > GW2011-AR1 > JWKY01. The sequence goes on along the minus strand of JAUYHR010000058.1, from coordinate 7,503 downwards.
TGCTTTCTGTCTGTGTTTTTTTTAATCTTTCTGATAATTCTATAATTTGCAAATTTGAAGGCTGAAGTTTAATATTAACTTTTGATCCGTCTCTTTTTTTTGCCTGTATTCCTTCTATAACTATCAGGGATTTTTTTATATTCACTTCAAGAACTTTTCCAGTTTGTCCTCTGAATTCTCCTCTCATGATTTTAACTTTATCTCCTTTTTTTATTTGAATGTTTCTTTTATTTTGTTTATGCCCTTCCTTAGGGTATTTTTTTCTCAGTTCCTTTGATAAATTTACATTCACAAATTTTTTCCTCAGATGCAATGGAGCATTTGCTAAATATTTTCTCTGCTTCCGAGGCTGTTTGCTTGCTTTCCATTTAGTTGAAAATTTTGATTTCATTTTAATATACCATTGAAGCGATTTTAGCAACTTGAGGCCATCGCTCCTGAACCTCTCTTGGAATTGGTCCTTTAATTTGAGTTCCTTTTGGATTTCCTTTTTCATCTTTCATAATTGCTACTGCATTGTCGCTGAAAGCAATTCTTTCTCCGTTTAATCTTCTAAAAGGTTTTCTTTGCCTTATTATTACTGCATCAAAAACTTTTCCTTTCATTTCAGGAAGGCCAACTCTTACACTGACTTTGACCCAGTCTGCAATTTTTCCGAAAACTTGCCTTTTTTTCGCTGCTTTGCTTCTTTTTACCGAAACTAATCTGACTATTTTTGCCCCGCTATTATCTGCGGCAACTAATTGTGCGCCTAAGTTTAATCCAGGAGTTGCTCTCGCTGATATTGCTTTCATTTTATTTCCTCTTTGCTTTTAATTTTTTTAATTACAATAAAATGTATCATTTTGCTTAATGGTCTGCACTCCTGAACCTTAATTAAATCTCCTATATTGATTTCTTTTTCCATGCTTTCTAAAAGTCTTGCATGAATTCTTGTTCTTGATTTTGCATACCTTTCATATTTTTTAACATATATAGTTCCCTCAAATTCAATTACGACTCTTTTATGGAATTTCTTTTTAACTATTCCTTCAAAGGTCCTTCCTCGAGGACATATTTTTTTCTCTGAAATTACAGCGTTGGCAATTTCACTTTCTTGTTTGTTTATTTTTGATTTTTTATTTGTCATTTTTAATCTTGTATTGATTCTTTTTCAAATCCGTGTTTTATTAAAATCTCCTTTACTTTCTTTTTATGGTCGCCCTGAAGTTCAACTATATTATTCTTGCAGGTTCCTCCGCATGCTAACTCATTTTTCAGGATTTTTCCAATTTTTTTTATATTCACGTCTTTGTCAAATCCTGAAACAACAGTTACAATTTTCCCATATCTTTTTTTATCTGTTGTTATAATTATATTTTGCAGACTTTTTACCATTTGTTCGCATACACATGCTTGTTGGGGCAATCCGCATTTCGGGCATATTTCCATTAGGAATTTTCCTCCTGAAAATTACTACGCCATTTTATGGCGTCGTATGAAAACTCTCCTTTATGCCCTTCCTTAGGGTATGAATTTTTATATTTGAAAAATTTATTTTTCATTTTATTTTTTTTCTCCAGTTTGACCATGCTTGGGCGAACTGACAAAAAATTTCCTATTTTTTGTTCCGTCATTTTATTTTTTTTCTCCAATTTTTTTTAAAGAGTTAAGAGTATTTATTCTCGCAAGAATTTTTTTAATTTGTCTTGCTTTTCCGCCAGTTTTTGATTTTATTAATTCCAATTTTAATTCCTTGACTTTTTTTTCTCTTTCAATGCTTGTTAATTTTTTTAATTCCTTAAATTTCATTTTTCTTGTTTCCTAAATGGAATTTTGTCAAAAAATTTCCCATTTTTTGTTCCCAGTTTAAATTTCATTTTTTATTTTGTTCAAGACTATTTGTCTGAGATTTAAGTTTATTTATTAGTTCTTCATCTATTGTGATTTTATCTTTTAAGATAGCATATGGCGAGAGAATTGCTGTTTTTATTCCAACTGTTCCGGGTTTTGTTTCAGCTCTTGACTGCGCTCTGTCAACGACTTTTGCGCTGTCTCCTGTTTTTTTTAAATAACCTTGAGCAAAACGCCAGGTTCTTGCTCTTGCGCTTGGAAGTTTTCCGCTTAATTTTAACTCGGCGCCAAGCGCTCCCGCTCTCATTATTTTTTCAAGAGCCTTGTAAGCAACAACCTTAAATTTTAATGGTCCAAATCTTTCCAAACTCAATGCAATTTCGTCCGCAATTATCTGCGCATCAAATTCTGGCTGGACAATTTCATCAATTTCAAGATGCGGATTTTCCAGTTTAAATTGTTTTTTTAAAATGCCCGTTAATTCTATAATTTTTTCTCCGCCTTTTCCAATTATTAATCCGGGTTTATGAGTTGAAATTATTATTTTTTCTCCGACGGGAGTATATTCTATTCTTACTCTGCTAAGTTTGCCTTTTCCGATGAATTTTTTAATATATTCTTTTACAGCAAATTCGTCTTTCTTAAATTTTACAGTTTTTCTTTCATCCATTTTTAGTTTTTTTTATAAAAAATGGGTGCATACAAAAATTTCCTGTTTTTGCTTTCGTCCATTTATTTTTTAACCTCTTTTTTTAGTTTATTTTCTTTTTTGCTTAATGTTTTTTTATCTCTTGCAACCAATCTAAGATGAGTTCTTTTTCTTTTCCATCTCCCAAATCTTGCTCTTGGTTTTTGACCAATGTTTGCAAAAGCTTCAACAATAATAGGATTTTCCAATCCATTTACACTTGCATTTGAAGATAAACTTTTTAATAATTTTATAAAATACTTTGTTGCATCTTGTGGATATTTTCCTGAACCGGAAGCAAAATGCCCAGCCGATTTTTTATGCCCTACTTCTCCTCTCATTGGAATTGCTTTTTTATAAACAAGAACTTGCTCTAAGTCATTAATCGCTTTTTCAATTTTTTTGTTTTTAATAAATTTGCAGATACCCATAGAATATTTTGTTGACACCGGAGCATTTTGAATATTTACAACAGCTTCGTTTTTTTTAATTTTTTTACGCCCAGCAGGGTGATCCCTTGGGGAAGGCCCACCAGAGTCACCTGCTTGCAGGTCTTGTCCCTCCTTGGGATTCTCGTGCCCTCCTTGGGTATCCCTTGGGGAAGGTTGGGTTTCTGGTTTTTTTATTTCTGTTGTTTTTTCTTCTGTCAGCGTTTTTGGAACTTCTTGTTTTTTTGGAGTATTAACTATCTTTTTATTTTTTTGTTCTAAATTTTCCATTTTTTGTTCCATTTTATTTTTTAGCTTGATGTTTAGTTCCTTTAGTTGCGCCAACTCCTGCTTTAGTATGCGTAACTTTTGACCTTGTAAGAGCGAATTCTCCTAATCTATGTCCGATCATCTCTCCGATAATTTCAACTGGAGTGAAGTCTTTTCCGTTATGAACCTGAATATTTATTCCAACCATTTCAGGGAGGATAATCATGTCTCTTTTGTGGGTTCTTATTTTTTTGTTTTTATCTAACTTTTTTCTAATCCTTTTTACAAAACGCTCAATTTCTTGAGAATTCCTAAGAAGATATCTTCGATCTTTTGATTTTAAACATTTTGCTAATTCTTTTGCATTTAACTGCTTAAGCTCTTCAAGGGTTTTCCCGCGATATGTGAATTCTTTTTTCTTATGAATAGTTTCTATCATTTTTGTTTACCCGTTCTCCTCGGTCTTACTAAACCAACTTTAGCTCCAGCAGGAGCATTTCTCTTTGCAATCTTGCTTTTGATTCTTTTTCCTCTTCCGCTTCCAAATGGATGATCAATTGCATTAACTTTTACTGCAGATGTTCGAGGATATAATTTATTTTTAGATCTTTTAATATGGTACATTTTTCCTGCTTTTAGTATTGGTTTTTCAAATCTTCCGTGGCCGGCAATAACTCCTATGACTGCTCTGCAATTTTCATGAAATTTTTTTTCTTTTTTAGAAGGCATAAGAACAAAAACATCTTCTCCGAGAACTCTATTTACTGTTGCAGAACTTCCTCCGCTTTTTATGAATTTTCCGCCGTCTCCAGGTCTTGATTCAAGGCAATAAATTGAAGTTTTTATAGGGATGTCTTTAAGTTTTAGAATATTTCCATTTTCAATATCTTCTCCGCCAAATTTTATTTTCTGGCCTTCCACCATTTTTTCAAAAGAAGGAATATAAAAAATCCCGTCAGAATATTTAATTTTTGCGATGGGAGCAGTGTGCGCCAGAGAATTTAATAATTTTAAAACCTCTCCCTCGCCCTCTAATCTTTTTGGAAATTGCAGTCTGTATATGAACGCCTTTTTTCTGACTCTGTAAGTCATGCTTCCTTTTCCGCGAGCCTGTTGAATTATGTTTTTTCCCATTTTAATTTGTTTGCAAATTTAAATCCTGAAAATTTATTTTCATTTTTACATCACTCCAAGTTTCGTTGCAACATCAATTGCAAGATTTTTTTTATTTAATTTTGCGTAAACTATTTTTTTATTTCCATGAATTAATGTTCTGATTTTATCAACTTTAATTCCCAAAGATTCTTCAACTTCTTTTTTTATTTCTTCCTTAGTTCTTTCTTTATCTGTTTCAAATGTTAAGACATTTTCTGCTTCAATTTTCATAACTGCTTTTTCAGTTGATATTATTTTTAAATTCATTTTAATCTTTCTCCGAGTTCGCTTAATGATTTTTCAGTGTATATGGTTAATCTTCCAAGACCGCCTTTTGCAAGGTCCGTCGTATTTAACGTTTTTGCCTGCGCAACATCAAAATTATTTATTTTAATTTTTTCTTTTTCTCCTGTAACTATCAATAATCCTGCATTGCTTTTGTATTTTCTTCCCCGTAATTTCCCTTTTCCGCTTCTAATAGATTTTTTTATGACGGCCACTGAAAATAGTTCCTCGCCAAGTATTTTTTTCAAAAATTCAAAAAATGGTTTTGTTTTTAAATTTAATATTTCTGCATCAACAACAAACGGAATTTCTTTGTTGAAATTTTCAATTCGTTCATATTTTTTTTCAATAAATTTTTTATTTGCGGTCGCGCTTAACGCGGATTCAAGGGCAATTTTGTTTTCCTTTTTATTTATTTTTAATTCTTTTAAAAAATGCAGAATTTTTGGAGGATGCGCGCGCATTCCCCCTCTTGCATTAGGAACTTCCGCTGCCGCCCAATCAAATTTTGTCCCTTTTTGCGAAAATATTTTTCTCGGAACTCTTGACTGCCCTCCTCCATATCCGCTTCTCCAGGCATGTCTTTTATGAACAATTTTTCCTTTAGCAGCATGCTGTTTTCCTGCAACTGGCGACGGAGAATATGGCTGCTGTCTTTTTTTTGCTTCCAAAACTTTAGCGACGATGTCCCCTCTGATTTCGCTTTCAAAAAATTTCGGCAATTCAATAGTTTTTGTTGCCTGCCCGTTAATATCTAAAACTTTTGATTTCATTTTAATTCCAAAAATTCATAATTCTTTTTTAATTGGTCTTTGCTTCCTCTAAGAGGAGCAGTGATTAATAATTGTCTTTTTGCCGGTCCCTGAACACTTCCAGCGATAAGAATATAATCTGATTTGATATCTCCGTAATTTTTTATATTTTTTAATTTCTTGTCGGTATCTTTAGGGGTTTTTCCCAAACTAATTATTTTTTGATTATAATGAACTCTTGTAAACATTCCCATCTGCCCCGCCATTGGAACTCTGAAGGTGACTCTTGCGGGATGCCACGGACCAAGTGAGCCGACTTTTCTCTGTCCCTTTTCAGTTTTATGAAATCTTAGTTTTACTCCAAATCTTTTTACCGGTCCTGAAAATCCTTTTCCTTTTGTCAATCCTCTTAAATCAGCAATCTGCCATCCATTAAAAACATCAAATATAGAAATTTCTTTATTTAGATTTTCTTTGACAAAAGAAATTTTCTCATCAAAAGTTCCAGCAAGACCAATCTCTTCTAAATCAGGTCTTTTTTTTAGCTCTATTTTTTTTGGCTGGGAATAAACGATCACGGAAACATCGTCGTAGTCTTCAGTTTTAATATCATGAAGTTTTACAGGAGTTTTTTTCGGAAGTTTAACGGTTCTTTTCAAATCTTTATCAAATTGCCCTGCAAGGATTTCTTTTGTGAGCTGATTGTTTTTATAAAATCTGACTGAAAAAATCTTAAGCGGCGGGCATTCAAGAATCGTCGCAGGAATTATAATTTGCTTGTCTTTAGTCATAGAATTTTGAGTTTTGTCTTTAACAAGAGCAGAGGTCATCCCGGATTTATACGCAATAAAACCTTTCAAATTTTTTGCAGAACCCTCGGGAATTACAGACCAGTTCACACTAGGCAAAAACTTTTTAGCCCGTTTTCTTGGCCAAAATTGCAAACTTCCCTTTCTCGGTGATTTTGGTGGTGCCATTTGTTACACTAATTGTCGTTATTGCGGATAACATTTTATTAACCCTGGATGAAATATTTAAGAAAAAATTGATTTATAAATTGTTCGGTGAAGAAGAAAACGACACATTATGTTCACCTGGAATAATTTATTGAGAAAAAATTGGTTTATAAATTATTCGGCACAAAAAAAGTTAAGAAAGCAGAGTTTTTTACGCCTAGGAATAAGTTATTGAGAAAAAATTGATTTATAAATTATTCGGTGAAGAAATTGATTAAGTTAAATGAAGTTTTAATTAGATTTTTTTAAACGATTTAAAATCGCATCATCAACAATAACTATTTTTCTAATTCATTTATCAAATTCCTTATTTTTCCCCGACCATTGCAAAATCTTTGTTATTTTTCTATTGAGTGATTTTTCTTAAAAGCGATATAACCTCTCTTTGAGATTCAAGGTTAAATCTTGAGTGGGATGGAATAATTCCTACTCTGATTGAATGTGCATTAGTTGGAAGAACCTTAAAAAGTGACTCATCTGTTTCATCATCTCCTATTGCTAAAATAAACTGAACATCATTTTTAGAAAGATAGCGCAAAGCTGCCCTTCCTTTATTTATCCCTACATTTTTCACTTCTATTACTTTATTTCCCCGCATCACCCCTATTTCAAGATTTGCACTAATGGCAGTTAGCAAAGCTATAAGTTCTTTGGTCTGTAAGATTCCCTCCTCGCTTTTAACATTCCTGTAATGCCATGCTATAGAGAAGTCCTTCTCCTCTATAAATGAATCTTTGACCCTGTCTGCAAATAATTCCAAGATGGGACGTATTTCTTTTTTCCAATTAGAATTTAAAGGTTCTATGATTTCCCACAAGTTGTTACCTTTTTTCTTAATATACACCCCGTGTTCTGCCACTAATGAAATATTTAAATTTCCAAACCATTTGTCAAGAGTATCCTTATCACGCCCAGAAATAATAACAATCTCATTTTCAGGAGATTCGGAAAGTTTTTTAAGAATTTCTAAAAGTTCATTGTCTGGAACTGCATCTTTAGGTGATTTAGAAAAAGGCACAAGTGTTCCATCATAATCTAAAAAAATTAATCTTGATTTGCTTAGATGATAATTATTG
>JAUYHR010000049.1 GCA_030689875.1 Nanobdellota archaeon | reverse complement strand
GTAAATTCTTATCTTTTTTATGTTCTTCTTCCGAGTTATACTTTTTAACATCAACTAAAGTTGCCTTTCCTACGATATACCCCAAAGGTAAATTTTTAAAATTAAATTTTGCCATAGCTTTTTTATCTCCATTTAAAGATGAGTGAATATGAAACTCTCCCCTGAACTTAGTATTCCAATTTCTTAACTCTATTTTCTTTTTTCCTTGCAAGATTAATTCTGTATAGGGTTGTTTTAATGATAGGGCTTTCATTTTTCTAAAATTTTTCTAGCTTCCAAAGTTTTTTTCGGCTAATTTTAATCTTTTTTCATCCATTTTGATATTAGGGTATAATAGTTCTCTATTCCATAAATAATTATATTTCTCTTAACGATTTCGTTTCCTAAGTTGTTTTGTCTTTTTTCTATCATAGAAATAAACTCTTGGGTTGTGAATTCATGGATTTCCATTTTTAAAGATAATAAATTTAGCATTTCGATTAATTGTTTTGTTTTATCTTTGTTATCTGAAATTATACAAATATCAATATCGGAGGCAGAAGTGTTGTTTTCTTTTGCAAAAGATCCGAAAATGAGAACAATCATGAAAGGATATTTAATTTCCTCGATATCTTCTTTTATTAGTCTTAATTTTGGATTCTTTAAAAGAAATTTTTCTGTTCTTTTTTTTTCAACCGAATAAATCTCATGATTGGAAACTAACTTTAGTTGTATTGGAGTTGTATTGCCTATTTTCTCTTTGGATATTTTTAATACACATGTTGTAAGAAGCTTGAATTTGAAGAAAGGTGAAGATGTTTATGTTTCTGTCCCTGATAAAAAACATATTGTCCTAGAAATTAAATAGGTTCAACCATTTTCATCATAAAACTCTTCTTTATCTAAAAGAATATTTTTTTGATCCTTCTTTTCTCTAAAAGCTCTCGGAACATAAATTTTTTCTTTTGTTAACGGATTTTCTTCTGTGTAATACATTGAAGTAGAAGCTGTTCCTGGTGTCGGTGTAAAAACTTGCGTTAAATTTACGTATA
>JAUYHR010000046.1 GCA_030689875.1 Nanobdellota archaeon | reverse complement strand
CTTAGTCGTGCCATTTTGTTGTTTAATAGGTGTATCACATAAAGGGCATTTGTTTCCTTTATAATTATTTTGAAAAACATTATTCGCAGCTTGAAAAAGACTTTCAAAATCAAGGTCAGTTGCATTATCAGATATGTTTTTTTCGTATTTTTTCCACCTTCCAATCTTTTCGATATATGCCCTTACTCTATCTTGAAAAGTTTTTGCAGAAAATTCTGTACTCAAATTTTTCTCAATATTCTCAAGTGTAGTACGTAGTGTTTTTTCTTTTTTTTCTATTTCTAATTTTTTATCATTATAGTTTTTTTCTCCAGTTATTTTTTTTAGATCAATATTGGCATTTTCTTCTTCTTTTTTTGATTCTTCAAATATTTTTTCCAGTTCATTTTTTTTATTGCTCCAATCTAACCATGTTTGCCAGTTTTCTCTATCTGTACTATTTTTTTCATTATCAGTAGGTGAAATGTCCTGGCCAAACTCTTTAAAAAAATTAACAACTTCAGAAAATCCAAAAAGTTCGCCTAGAATTTCTTGTAGATCCTTATTGGGTTGTATCGCTAATTTTGCAAATTTTTCAATTCTATTTTTTTCTAAAAAGCATCTATCGAAAATTATATTAGGAATTAATAATTTGTTATTTTGAAGTATAAGCTTTGTATCTTGATATGCTTGTTTATTATTATTACGATTTTGAAAGTAACTAATATTCACATCAGTCTTTCTTTTTGTATGCTCGTATGTTTCACCTGTAAGCGCCCACTCAATACTCTCACACAAACTGGTTTTTCCTCCGCCATTTGGGGCAAAAATTAATGTTGCTTTTTCGCTGAATTTTATCTTTCTTCCACTACCATTATCATTTGCTCTAAAGCCACGAAAATTTACTAAATCAATTTCTTTAAGGTTAATTCTTGGTGTGTTTGCATCTTGGGACGGTGTAAGTTCGTTTATATCTGGTAACTCATTCACGTTTATTTGTGTCCGAAAATTGTCATCAACTAGATATTTTTCAATTTGTTCCAAGATGTAAACTTTTCGTAAAATTTTATTTTTTGCTATTAAATCATCAAGTCCTACCCACAAAATTTTTAAGAAGATAAGATATTCATTAGTGATATCCTTTTTATTTTTTTCTTTTGCAAGAAAATTTTGAAAAAATTGTCGCAATGCTGTTTTTTCATCACTCATAAATAGATTTAATTTTTTTCTTTTCCCCACATTTTAGCCAGAATTTTCTCATTTCTTTTCTGAAGTTGTTAATTTTTTTAAAGAGTTTGGCCAGGACATTTCACCTACTGATAA
>JAUYHR010000045.1 GCA_030689875.1 Nanobdellota archaeon | reverse complement strand
AAAAAACCAACAAAAAGAAAAAACCATGTTAAAAAAACTGTAAAAATAAAACTTGTTTCAAAGCCTAAACTAGCACATCATAATCCAATACACAATCATAAAGTCCATCATAAAAAACATCCAATTCATAAAAAAATCCATCATAAAATAAAAAAAGCTCTAAAGCAAAGCCATTATAGGGCTCGCTCTTTAAAACATATGAAAATAACAAAAATTTTCATAAAAAGAAAAAACATTGAAAAGGCAAAAAAGAATTATTCATTGGCATTGATAAATTATTTCAAGATGCCTGGGCATGAAAATGAAATTTATTTTAAATTAAGATCTTTACTAAAACAAATAGAAAGCTTGGAAACTCATCCACATTATGATTTTCACGAGTCTTCTAAAAAAATTATGAAATTAAAAAAAGATCAAAAAAAGATTACCCATGAAACTCTTTATGCAATAAAAGATTTCAATCTAGCATAAAAATCTCAATCTACAATAGGAATTCCTCAAATAAGAAGGAACTCAGAAATTGATATGGAAGAGCCAACACACGATGGAATCAAGCAAGTTGAAAAGCCAGTTTATAATTTTGAAGAATTTGTGCCTAAACAAGAGCCTAAAAAAGTAGAAATTGTAAAGGTTCACGAAAAAGTTAAGCTTTCTCCAATACAAAAAAGAATACTAAAAAAAGTGCGTGAACTGGAAGTGGAAAAGGAAAGATTAGAAGAAAAACTTAATAATTAAGAACTTTGTTCTTTGACTTTAGTCCTTTAACAATTCTTATTCTTTTTCCAGTCAATTTAGAAAAAAATTTAATTATTTCTTTATTGGCTTCATTATCGATTGGTTTTCCTCTAACATTTACAATCAACACCCCACCTTCTTCTTTGACTATTTCAGTCTTCAATTTTCCTGTTTTTACCCTTATTTTCAATGGGAATTCCATATCTAATTAAAAGAGTAATTAGTTCATATAAGTATTTAATCACTTTTAGGTAATAACAATTAGAAATCTTTATAAATCCTAAAAAAGAATATTCTTTAGCCTCAAAATGCTTAAATATTGAAGCAATAAAAAGGATTTGGGGTTAAAGATAGCCCTATATTTCTAGGGAAAATTAAGAAAATGGCACATTATAAAGAAATTGTAGATAATTTAGAAGGAATAGATGAAAAAGAGCCAATAACGGTAGATGGTTCTATAAGAAACTCTAGAGTCAGAAGTTCTGGAGAGATAAATGTAGGTTCAGGAATATATGATTGTAATAATGAGGAAAAATATGTAATGGGTCAAAGAATAGATTGTACTGATATTACAAGAAGTCTTGTTTCTGGTGCAGAAGGAATCTTATCCAGAGGACTAGTTACTGGAAGTACCTTAATTGTTCTTAACGGTGATATTCACGTTAATAGGTTGAATGGTAATTCCAAAGTTATAATTGGTTATAACAATGATACTAGAGTCAAATGGAAAAAAGAAAATAACTCCTATATGGAGAAAATACAAACTTGTCAATCAATACTAGGCAAAAAGCAAAGAATCTTAAAAACTAGATCTGATTTAGTGTCAAAACAATTAAAAGTTGAAAGATTAAATCTAAATGATCCCGATTTAGTAGAAAGGATTAAAGAAAAAAGAAAGGCAGTTCCATCATTTGATGAAAATTTTTTACAATTAATGCAGGTAAATTCGGAAATAAATGAATTCTATAACTCAATAAGGTATAATGGGGAACTATCAAAAGGTATAGCCGCTAATTTAAGAAGAACTGGAAGGTTATTCGTTCATGAAAAGATTGGACAAGGTGTAGAACTGGATATAAGCGGGTCATCAATTGTAATTCCGTATGAAAAATCTCCAGAAGAAGGTCACATCCTAATGTATTTAAATGAAAAAGGTACAGTTCTAAGAAAAGAAGTTCCAATTAAATCATAAATTTTTTCAAGTAATCTTCTTCCATGAAATGCATCTTCCCTGGAATTATCAAGCATTGTGGAAATTCATCAAATTTTTCTTTCATTAATTCTTTAGCTTTCCCAGTTTTAATTTTTTCTTTGCTATTCCCTAAGTTCATACAGCCAACACACAACAAGTCATTCATTCCTAAAGACAACAAATATTCCAAAGCTTCAGGAACAGAAACAAATTTGTTTTCACTAGGATTCAGGTCAAGCAAAAATAAAGTATGCATTCCTTCCTTATGATTTATCTTAAAAACATCATAAGGTACTTTTACATTTTCTCTTTTAAATGGAATGCTAACAGTTTTTCCGAAATTATACAAGCTCAAACCAGTTCTTCCAACAGAAGTTAATATTGAAATCCCATTAATGATTTTATAATGAACCTTTTTTTCCCTGCATTCTTCTAATAAAGTTATATGGGTTGTAGCCGATAAGCAATCACCTTGTATCAACAAGGCAACATCTTTTCTCTTAGCTTCATCTAAAATAAAGTCAGATTTGTTTTCAACAAATTCCCTATCAACAGGGATTATTTCCTTGTCCAATAAGTCTGACAACTTCTTCAAATCAATTCCAACAGAAGTATAGTTTTCAAAATACAAAGAATCACATTCTTTTATAGCTTTCAACGCCTTTCCAGTAATGTCATCATTCTCCAATCCTAAACCTATTAAATAAAACATGATATTAAAATCTAAAAGAAGTTTATATAATTATTTATTGATAAAAAATAGATTTATAGCTGCTTCCCTTCAGTCAGTAAGTTTTTAATGTTTACTTAGGCTCTTATAATTAAAAAAAATTATTTTTTTCTCCATATAACTTTTTAGCTTTTTTATATAGCTTTCTGGATTTTTCTTAATTTCATGCTCCCAAAACCTAAAAACTTTCCATCCATTTTTTCTTAATTCTTTATTATACATTTTAACACGATCTATATTTTTTGTATTTTTTCTTGCCAATATTTTTTTGAAGGCACTTCTCCTAAATTTTTCTAATTATATCCGTGCCAAAAATCACCATCTAAAAAAACAGCAACTTTTTTTGATACAAACACAATATCTTGCTTTCCTGAAAAAGATTATAATGAATCCTATATTCATTAAAAACATTTTTCCAAAGAAGCTTTCTAAAATTTATTTTTAATGAAGTATTTTTGCTTTTTATTCTAGACGTAATTGAGCTTCTTGTTTTTTTGCTGAATTTGTATGCCATTGTTTTTGGCTTAAAGAGATAATATCTTCTTTTATTTTTTTTGCTAGAACTTCAGCTAATTTAACTGGAACGGCATTGCCAATCATTTTATAGCCATCGGCGACATCATTATAATAAAAAATAAAGTCATCTGGAAATGTTTGTATCCTTGCACATTCACGAACAGATAGTCTTCTATATAAGTGCTCTTTTCCTAGAATAAAAATTCTCTTATCTTTTTCAATAAACTTCATCTTTGGTGCTTTAGGGTGGCATGGTGCATGCCTGCCTCCTGCCTGTATTGTAAAAGACTGTTCATCCCAGCCCTTAACTCTATTT
>JAUYHR010000040.1 GCA_030689875.1 Nanobdellota archaeon | reverse complement strand
AAGTCTTATTTTGATTATCTTTCTCATTTAAGAAATCTCGGAAATAAAAGCGCTGATGCAATTATATCGCATTTAAAATCCACAAATTTTGATTTTAGTGAAGAATCTGCTAAAAAAGTTTTTGAAACAAGCAAAAAGTAGTTGCTAACTTTTATATGTAGTATATAACTTTTCAAAATATACATTTTAGAGTCCTCGTAAACTGCGGAAAAATTTCAGGAGAAATTTTAAAGTCCTCGTAAACTGTGGAAAAATTTCAAGAGAAATTTTAAAGGAGTGCTAAGAAATCACTACTAAAGATTAAGAAACCCCTGTCATTTTAAAAAGGTAACATAAACGAAAGGTTTAAATAGTTCAAAGATGTGGATATATTATCACCTCTTTTTCCCCAGGAGAAGCTTCAGGTCATCTTTTTGAGCGGCTTGAAGAATCTCCCAGGGTTGTTTTAAAACTTAAAACAACGCTTGAAACAACAAAGATTGTTGATCAGGGTTGTAATAAAAAAGATTGATAATTAAAAAGTCGTGGAATTAAGCTTTTTGTTTTTATTTTCTGCTCCCACGCATTATATTTTTAGAATGCGTCGACGGAATTTATTTCAGCCACGCATCACATTCTTAAGTTCATTAAAAAATTATTCTTCTGCCTTCTTACTTGTAAACTCGGTATAATGGCATTTTCCGCAATAGCTTCTGTCTTTAGTGACCATTAAAAATATCCCTGGCCCGCATCTTGGGCAGTATTTTTCCCTTTTCACAACGCCATTTTCAATTTTATATTTTGAATACTTCTTGCTGGTTGGCTTATTTTTGTGCTTCTTCTTTCCTTTCTTTATAATTTTTTTCGGCATTTTATTTTTTAATCAGTTTTATATAAATTTATTTTTTCTCATCCAGTTTTTTAGATTCTTCTTTCGCTTTTCTTTTTTCCTCTTCAGCTTTTTTAGCTTCTTCAAGAACTTTAGCTTCGGCTTCTTTTTCCTTTTTAGATTTAGGTTCAATGCTTTCTTTTTCCTCTTTTGAAGAATAAATATTTGCGTTAATCCTAAACGTTTTTGAACCAAATCTGCCATAAATTTTTTTTATTTTTAAAGCTTCAGAAGAAGTTTTGAATTTTTCAGAAACAATTTTTTCAGCTTCAGAATGGCTTGGAGTGATTTCTGATTCAACTTCTAAGATGATTTCTTTTCTGTTAAATAGCGGATTCTTTTTTTCGTCAATAATTTCTGTTTTCATGGGGTTTATTTTTTATTTAGACTAACGGGTTTTAATTGCATAATTTCCTTTTTCTTTAATATTTATTTTATTGGCAATTTCAGATTTTTCAGGATCTAACAAAACAATTCTTCCTTTAAACGATTCTGTAATTTCTTTAGCTCCGCATTTAGGGCATTTCTCTCCTTGTTCAAAAATCGTATTGCAAAGTTTACATGCTCGCTGTTTAGGCATTTTTAATCTCCTGATTAAAAATATCTTTTACAAAATTTTTAAATTTCAGTTTAGGCATTTTATTTTGTCTTGTCATTTTTTCTCCTTTTTTGTTTTTTTGTCTTTTGTTTCCCCTTTTGCTGTTTTTTCACTTTCTTTTTTTCTTTTTATTGCGTCTTCTTTAATCCATTCAATTTTTCCAAGTCCGGGCTGACGCATTGTTAACCCTATTTTTGGCTCATTTCCTTTATGCGAAATTGCAACGATTCTTGCCAGACATAAATCTCCATTTTTTAAAATTCTTTTTGAGGATTTTCCAGACAAAGTGTTTGATTTGCTGAAACTTACAAAATCATCCATTGTCTGCGAAATATGAATCATCCCTTTTATTGCTCCAAGATTAATAAAAGCCCCAAAATTAGTTATTTCTAAAATCTCTCCAAAAACCAATTCATGAAGCTCCGGTTTCCAGACTAACAATTTAAATTTTGAATTATAATATGCTGCGCCATCTCCGGGAATAATCACACCCTCGCCAACAGACAAAACATCAATCACGACGACAGCTCTTCCTAATTCCTTGCCATAATAATCAGCATATGTTTCTCTGAGTTGTTTTTCAACAGCTTCTAAAGTAGGCAAACCAAAGAACTTTGGCTCTACCCTTACATAATCTTCCATATCCATTAAATAGAACATCATAAAAAATAGAGAAAATGGTTTAAAAAACTTCCGAGTGATATTTGGAATAAAAGACTTTTGTACTGAGAGGATTAGGAATTAGATGTTGCGCGCCATTTCAATTTAACTCATTAAAATCAAAACGTTTAATAATCAAATTTGTTTATTTTTAATATGAAAATAGAGGCAGGAGAAGTTTCAGAAATAGAAATTCAATTAAATGCTCTTGAACATGAAATTAAAAATTTAGAGCAGTTTTTTATTCTAAAAGATTTAAAAAAATTTAATGAAACTAAAAATAAGATTATTATAATTCAGAGAAAAATCAAAATTTTAATACCCTAAGGAAGGGTATAAACAAAATAAAAAATGACAATTTTTGGCGAAGAAGAAATAGGATTTAAAGAATTAATTGATGAAATTAAAGAGACAACTCTGAAGCAAAAGAATATTCTAACAGAGATTAAACGGCTTTATGGAATAAAGCATTTAGAAAATGAGAAAATAGTCTCTCAGCAAATTAGAGAATTAACAATAGAATTAAAGAAATTAAATGAAAGAATTCCAAAAATACTTGATAGCTTTGTTACCCCAAGAATTCTTTCTCAGAGTATTTTAGGTGAATCAAAACTTTTAACAAAAAAAGAAGAAAATTTTGATGAATTAGAAAAAGAAACAATAAAAAGATTAAAGAAAGAAGCTAGGATAATTAAAAAAGAAGAAGATTTTAAAAAAGTTGTAAAAGAAGATTCATATGCGAAATTTGCAAACAAACTTTTTTCAAGATATTCAAAAAAATTAGTTGAAAAAGATTCCTTTAAAGCGCTTCAGGTGGATTTAGAAAAATCAAATTTAATGTATCTTTTCCCGACATATATTTCAATAATTTTATTTACAACTCTTTTGGCTGCAGCTGCTGGATTAATTTTTTTTATTTTTTTCACATTTTTTAGCATACAGCCAAGTTTACCGGTTATAAAACTTGTAGAAGATATTGGTTCAAGAGCGTTGAAATTAATCTGGATTTTAATTGCCTTTCCTATTGCTGGGTTTATTATTTCTTATGTGTATCCTTCTTTAGACAGACGGGCTTATGAAGCGCAAATAGACGCTGAACTTCCTTTTGCAACAATTAATATGGCGGCGATATCAAACTCGCTTATTAATCCTGTAAAAATTTTTGAAATCATAATTTCTTCGGGCGAATTTCCAAATGTTAAAAAAGAGTTCACAAAATTAATGAATCATATAAATGTCCACGGATATAGTGTTGTAAATGCTCTGACAATTACTGCATACAGCTCTCCAAGCAAAAAAATGAGCGAACTGCTCGGCGGGCTGGCGACGACAATAAATTCGGGAGGCGATTTAACCAAATTTTTTGAGACGCGGGCTGAGACTTTATTATTTGACTATAAACTAAAAAGAGAAAAAGAAACAAAAACAGCCGAGACATTTATGGATTTGTATATCAGCATCGTTATTGCTGCGCCGATGATTTTTATGCTTTTGTTAATGATAATGAAAATAAGCGGATTGGGAATTTCTCTTCCTACGTCAACTATAACTTTAATGATGGTCGGGGGCGTTGCAATGCTTAATATTTTTTTCCTGATTTTTTTGCACTTGAAAAAAACTGACTAAAAAATGAAATTTAAAAAACAGCATAAAATAGGAATAGCGTTGGCAGTTTTAATTATAGCGGGAGCTTTTTTATTTAAAGAAAGCCCTGCATTTTCTTTAGTTTTTGGAATTGGAATTATTATCGGAATTTTGCCTTTTGTTTTTTCAACTATTACTGAAACGAAAATTGCAAGAGAAAAAGAGGAAATGTTCTTGGAATTTGCAAGAAACCTTGTGGAAAGCGTAAAAATGGGCTCTTCAATAAGCAAAAGCATTTTGATATTAAAAAATAGAAATTATGAAGTTTTAAATAAGCACGTCGGGAAATTAGCAAACCAAATTTCTATGGGAATTCCTTTAAACATTGCAATGCAGACTTTTTCAAAAGATATTGGCAATAAAAAAATATCAAAAGCAATAACATTAATTCGACAGGCTGAAAGGGCAGGCGGAGATATTGGAAAAATTTTAGAATCTGTTGCCGAAGCTGTCAGCACAACGGATAAATTAAAAAAAGAAAGAAAAGCCGCGATTTCTGCGTTAATGGTTCAGGGATATATTATTTTCTTTGTTTTTATAATAATTGTTTTAGTTATGCAGTTTCAAATTTTACCTCTTGTTTCAGGTCTTGCCGGAACAATCAGCATCGGCGGCGTGGAAACCAGCGGAGCAGGATTTGATCCAAAAGAAATATCGGACGCTTTTTTGGATTTGCTTTTAGTTCAGGGATTATTCAGCGGATTAATCATCGGCAAACTTGCAGAAGAGAGCATAAAAAACGGAGTTAAACATTCATTTATATTGATGATCTCTGCTTTTTTAATTTCCACAATTTCAAACGCTCTTTTTGGAGGATGAATTAAATGATTAAAAAATTAAACAAAAAAGCGAAACGGGAAATTTCTCATTACGCCTTTTTTCCAAAAAGTCGTAAAGGCTCGCATGTAAGTTTTATTATTTCATTTATATTATTTATAAGTTTTATAATTTTTTTTATTGGCATTATCAAACCATTTGATAAAGTTGAAACCGGAAAAAGTTCTCTTTTAAAACACTTGGAAAATGAAATAATTAAAAACGTTACGGGGGATGTTAAGGTTATTTCTGTGATTGAGAAAAGTGGCGGGAGTAAGAGTTGTTCTGATATGATTGGAATAATTAATGGTAAAAAAAATATAGTTTTAGGGGATAATAATTTGAAAAAAATATATTTGTCAAATGAATTCACATCATCAGAATTTTCATGTCAAAATGAAAAATATGAAATCGGCTTAATCCGAACACAAAAGTATG
>JAUYHR010000117.1 GCA_030689875.1 Nanobdellota archaeon | reverse complement strand
TGTTATAAAAATCTATTAATTTTATTAATTCTTCACTTACTTTTTCTGGTGGAGTCGGTCTTATCCCGCTTCCAATTATTTCGTTTGGAAATTTTTTATAACCTGTTGCAATATCCATGTCTTTTACCAATAGTTTATGCATCTTTATTAAATCTTCATGGTTAAAATTAAATTTCTTATTCAATATTAATTCCACAACTTTTCTTGAATTTCTTGTTTCATATATCTCTCTTAAATCCTTGTCTTTTATCGTTAGATTTTCAAACATTACTATTGAGACGTCTTTTAATGTCAATGAATTTCCTTCCAAGGCATTGCTTTCGTATGTAAAATTTGCCGTAAACCTATTGAATAGGTCTCTTAGAGAATTTTTTGGCAGCTTTTTTAATAAGTATTTATAATTTATTTTTATTTCTTCTATAGATTTTATTTGCTCTTCTGTAAAAATGTTATCTATTTTATAATTTTTTAATGCATATTCTTGATTTAATGTTTTTTCATTTTCCACAAATAATTTTTCTTCTTTTTCTTCATTATAATCTTTATTCATTCTTTTTTCCATAACTTTTATTTTTCCATCTGGGAGCCTTATTGACTTGCATAAATAACTATACTTTTTTCCTTTAATTGTTTTTACTTTTATGTACATAGCTTATAGTTATACCTACATATTTATAAATATATCTTTTTTGTAGGTATAAAATAAAATTAAGAAAAAGAAGAGCCGCAGCCGCATGTGGATGTAGCATTTGGATTTTTAACTGAGAAACCAGCCCCTTGTAAAGAATCTACGTAATTTATTTCAGACCCCTTAATCAAGTCCATTGTTTCTTTTGAGACGTATAATTTAACACCCTTTTGCTCAATTATGCTATCTGAATCTTCTTTAGTATTTTCTAATTTAAATTCATATTCAAAGCCAGAACATCCGCCAGGAGAAACATTAACCCTCAAGCCGTCTGCATCTTCTTTTTTAGCTATTAATTCTTTTATTTTTTCTGCAGCTTCGTCTGAAATTATCAGTTCTTCTTTTGATTCTGAATGTGAAGATAATTTTTCATTTATTTCAGAAACAATCTTGTCAACTTCTTCTTGAGAAATTCCATGTCCTTGTAAACCTTGCTCCAAAGTTTCAAATGGTGATGCATGACAACCAACGCAATGAATTCCGTAACTAGTTAATATTTCAGCTGCTTTTGGCGATGCTTCTACAATATCTCCAATGGTCATGTCCTTTGTTATTTTTCCAGAAAATTCTTT
>JAUYHR010000030.1 GCA_030689875.1 Nanobdellota archaeon | reverse complement strand
CCGGTTTTTTCCAGAAAATAATAATAAGCTTGGGCCGTAACGCAAAAACCATTCGGAACCGGAATGCCTGCCTTTGTTAGTTCACCAAGATTGGCTCCCTTGCCTCCGACTTTTGAAATGTCTTCTTTGCCAATTTCAGAAAACCACAAGATAAACGGATCATGATTTTTTCTCTTTAACATGCTTACCCCTCCTATTTAAATAGCTAATCTATTGATGCTTAAAATTTCTAAATCCAAATATCTAATGTCAAATAAAATTTCCAATGGTCCAATTTCTAATAATTTAATTTGAATATTTAAGCATTTAGATTTTTATAACAAGATTTAATAGTAATGAATTCAAAGCGTTAAAAGAAGTAAAGCGAACTTATTTGAAATTTGTTATTTATTATTTGAAATTTTTGAGTTTGACAATATTTCTTTAACAATTTCCCAATTAAATCCTCGCCCAAGAAGATGCCTGCATACTTTTTCATACTTTTTTTCTTTGCTCTGATTTATTCGTATCCATCGGTCAAGTGCAACTTGGGCTAGTTTTTTTTCGTTCATATTAATATCGTCAAAAGTACTTTCCACAATTTCTTCTGAAATAAATTTATTCTTAAGTCTCATCTTTAATTGATATTTTCCCAGAGGCTTTATGCTTAATTGATTTCGAATAAAATTCTTAGCAAAGCGGTGATCGTCAAGGAATTTTTTTTCCTTTAAGAAAAAGATTGTTTTCTTAACCTCTTCCCCAGAAAACTCTTTCTCTTTCATTTTTTTCTTAACTTCGCCGACACTCCGATCGCGCCGTTCCAATAATTTCAAAGCATAGTTTAAGGGAGAATAATTCATGATAATTTCTAAATCCTAATTACAAATTCCAATGAAGGACAATCCATCAAATTATTGAATTTTTTGATTTTTGACATTTGGATTTTTATTTGAAATTAGAGATTCGGATTTTGGCATTTTTATGCTACCTTTTCCTCTTCGATTTTTGCCAATATAAGGGATTTAATCTTTCCGGCGATTTCTTTGTTTTCTTTCAAAAATGCGCGCGCGCCCTCTTTGCCCTGTCCCAGCTTTTCCCCTTCGTAAGAAAGCCAGGAACCGGCCTTCTCGATAACGTCATACTT
>JAUYHR010000025.1 GCA_030689875.1 Nanobdellota archaeon | reverse complement strand
TTTAGCTTTACTTTTAGCGACGATAAATCAAGTCTTTTCTTTACTTGATCCGCAAATTACAAGATTACTAATTGATAATTATGCATTAAAATTTAATGAACTTCCTAAAGATGTTTTTTTTAAGGGAGTTATTTTATTATTGTTTGGATTTATTGGAGTTGCACTAGTTTCACGAATTGCAAAAAATTTCCAAGATTATTTTGTAAATGTGATAACTCAAAAAATAGGAACTGAAATGTATTCCGACGCTGTTCAACATTCTTTCTCACTTCCATTTGGAGCTTTCGAAGATAGGAGATCGGGAGAGATTCTTCAAAAAATGCAAAAGGCAAGACTTGACACGCAAATCCTCATTACGAGCATGATCAACACTTTATTCATTTCCGGAATCGGACTTTTATTTGTAATTGCTTACGCATTTTATGTTCATTGGTCTATCGGAACTACAATAATTATTTTAATACCAATAGTTTCATTTTTCATTTTCATAATAAGCAATAAGATAAAAAAATCACAGACATTAATTGTTAGAGAATCAGCCGAACTTGCCGGAGCAACAACCGAAACAATAAGAAATGTTGAGTTGGTAAAAAGTCTCGGTTTAGAAAATCAAGAAATTACTAGATTAAATAAAGTAAACGATAAAATATTAAGTCTAGAATTAAAAAAAGTTAAACTAATTAGATTACTAAGTTTTATTCAAGGAACAGTTGTCAACGCAATTCGAGCAGGCCTTTTATTTTTAATGTTGATTCTTTTATTTAATCAATATATTTCAATAGGAGAATTCCTTACATTATTTATTTATTCTTTCTTCATTTTCTCCCCTTTAGCTGAATTAGCGACGGTAGTTTCACAATATCAAGAAGCAAGAGCAAGTAACGAAGAAATGGAAGAGATATTAAAAATAAAAATAAAAGAAAAACCTTTGAATTCAAAAAAAATTGATGAAATAAAAACCATTGAATTCAAAGATGTTGCATTCAAATATTCATCTTCTGAAAAAAGTTCAATTGAAGAAATAAATCTAAAAATAAAACAAGGAGAATCTGTCGCATTTGCAGGATTATCTGGA
>JAUYHR010000024.1 GCA_030689875.1 Nanobdellota archaeon | reverse complement strand
CCGGTTGAGGCGGTAACTGTTTTTGAAGCGCGCGCATTGTTATCAATCAATGCATCAACCGCTTCTTGCAACATTCTTTTTTCATGTCTACAAATTACTTCCGGCGCATTTAGATCCAACAATCTTTTTAAACGATTGTTTCTATTGATTACCCTTCTGTACAAATCATTAAGATCAGAAGTTGCAAATCTACCACCATCCAGAGCTACCATTGGACGCAAATCAGGTGGAATTACCGGAATAGCATCCAATACCATCCACTCCGGTTTAATATTGTTTTTATAAAAACTCTTCAAAAGTTTTGCGCGTCTGATCAGTCTTTCACATTTAGCACCTTTGCTTACTTTTATTTCTTCCCCGATTGCCTCAATTGTTTTTTCTAAATTAATCTTTTCAAGCAGTGACCTGATTGCCTCGGCCCCAATTCCCGCTTCAAACAAATGACCAAAACGAAGTGAAAGTTCCTGATATTGATTTTCTGACAAAATTGTCAAAGGTTTGATATCTTTCAAATCACTTTCAACTGATTTGAATTCCTCTTCCAAAACTTTTATCTTTTCATCTTTTTGTCCTGCCACCACCTTCATTTCTTTGGCACGACCAGCCACTTCTTCAATTTTTTTGCTATATTCTTTTTCAATTTGTTTTTTAGCATCATTAATAATCTTTTCTTTTTCTTTATTTGCCTTATTGATTATCTCTTTTGATTCAATTTGTGCATTTTCAATGATTTCATGAGCATGCTCTTTTGCCGGATCTAAAGTCTCTTTTTTTATGGTATCGCAAATTTTTTGAATTTTATCTTCGCCGCTTAAAATATCTTTCATAAAAACCTTAAAATTTTATCTTATACTTATGTTTATTATACTTAAAACGCATTTAATTGAAAACTTTAATGAAAACAAAATAATAAGAAAAATTTAAAATTATCTATCACATGTTAAAAAATATAAAAAAATAACTTTGCAAAAAAAAAAAAATTCAATAAATTGTTTAAAAAAAATAAATAATTTTATGAAAAAAATAATTAGATCCCTTTTAATATCTTCTATATTAATATTT
>JAUYHR010000019.1 GCA_030689875.1 Nanobdellota archaeon | reverse complement strand
AAAAAATTATGGAAGGAATATTAAATGGAAAAAAATATGAAGAGCTAAATTTAAAGCCTTTTTTTAGATTGCATCCTCCTAGAGGAGGAATAGATAGTAAAAAACATTTTGGAGTAAAAAAAGGAGTTTTAGGAAACAATAAAGAAGCAATTAATAAATTAATAGAGAGGATGTTATAAATGATAACAAAAATTTCAAAAATAAATTTGGAGAAATAAAAAATGAGCTTTAAAAAAAATAAAAAAAGAAAAAAGTCTTCAAGATATCATGGAAGAAATATGGGAACTTGCGGAAAAGGAGCAAGAAAAAAAGCAAAAGGAAGCGGACATCGAGGCGGAAAAGGAATGGCTGGAACCGGAAAAAGAGGAGACCAGAAAAAAAGTCTTGTATTAAAACTTTATGGACACGGGTATTTTGGAAAACAGGGAATAACAAGCAAAGGAACAGAAAGAGATAAAAGAGACAGAATAAATGTCGGCGAGATTCAGGAAAAATACAAACCAGGAGAATTAAATCTTTCAAGCTATAAAATTCTCGGAGACGGAGAAATTAAAAATAAATTTATAATCACAGCCCAAAGCGCTTCTAAATCAGCAATAGAAAAAGTTGAAAAAGCTGGCGGGAAAATTATTGTTGAAGAAATAAAAGAAATGAAAACGCCTTTGGTTGAATATAATCGGAAAAAAGAAAAACCAAAAGTTGAAGATAAAAAAAAGGAAGAGGGTGAAGTAAAGAAAGAAAAGGGAAAAGAAAAAGTTGAAGAGAAGGGAAAGAAAGAAGAAAAAATTGTTGAGAAAGAGTAAAAAATGAATTTAACTAAAATATTCAGTTTAATTCCGGAAGTCAGAAAACCGGAAGAAAAAAAAATCGGATTTAATGTAAAATTAAAATGGACTTTAATAATTCTGGGCGCGTTTTTCGTTTTAGCGAACATTCCTTTGTTCGGGCTTTCAAATAATGCTCTTGAAAGATTTGAATTCCTCGCTGTTCTGCTTGCAACAGATTTTGGAAGCATAATCTCGCTGGGAATCGGACCAATTGTTATGGGTTCAATTATTTTGCAATTGCTTGCCGGCTCAGGCATTTTAAATATTAATACGACGACACCTGAAGGAAGAAAATTTTTTCAGGGAATTCAAAAACTTTTAGTTTTCTTTTTTATAATTTTTGAATCAGTTGTTTATGTCGCAATGAAAGGATTGGAAGCTGTGCCGGGATTGATGGGGATTGTAATTTTTCAGTTGATTTTAGGAGGCTTGGCTATTTTTTATATGAATGAAGTTTGTGAGAAATGGGGTTTTGGCTCGGGAGTCAGTTTATTTATCGGAGCGGGAGTTTCCTGGACTTTATTCACGAGCGCGTTTCAATTCATAAACCAGCAAGGGAAAAATTGCCTGTTGGATTTCGGCAATACTCCGTGTTCCGGAAAAGTTTTTGTTTTAATTCAGTCAATAATTAATAAATATCCTGTAGAAATACTTTCTGCGCTTGCCGCAATTCTTGCAACAATCGTTATTTTCCTAATAGTGGTCTGGGCTCAATCTCTGAAAGTTGAAATTCCATTATCATTCGGGAGAATTAGAGGTTACGGAATTAAATGGCCATTATCATTTTTTTACGCGTCGGTAATTCCAGTTATTTTAACTGCCGCGCTTGTTGCTAATATTCAACTTTTTGGAGGATTAATAGAAAATTGGAGAGGAAGCCCGACATTTTTAGGGAGTTTTGCAGGAGGCCAAGCAGTTTCCGGGTTGGCTTTTTGGATAGGCTCAACTAATTTATTAGAATTAATTATAAGGGGCGGATTTTTATGGAAATATTTGCTTCAGTCATTGATACATATTTTATTTTATATGGGGTTGGCTACTTTATTCTCGGTATTTTGGGTTAAAACGGCAGGAATGGATGCAAAAAGTCAGGCTAAAAAAATTGCAGCGTCTGGTTTACAGGTTTCAGGATTCAGACAAGATATAAGAATTTTAGAAAGTATTTTAGACAGATATATAATGCCTTTAACTGTGATGGGCGGGGCTGCAATTGGATTACTTGCTTCATTTACAAATCTCCTCGGAGCTTTAGTCGGCGGAACTTCTATTTTATTAGTGATTATGATTTTCCATCAGTTTTATCAAAGCATTGCGCAGCAGCATATGACTGACATGAATCCTGCAATGAGGAAATTCATGGGGGGAGATTAAATGGAAAATAATAATGAAAAAATGACAATAGAAATTCCTAAAAAATTCAATCCTGCAACTCAGAAGTATGAGCCGGATTTAGAAGCTTTGGAAAAAAAAGTTGAAGAAATGAAAAAAGAAAAAAACCATTCTAAAGAAGTTGAAACCAGAAAAAAAGAAATTGAAGTTCAGGAAGAAAAAATTAAAGAAGCTGAAAAAAAACATTCTGAATCAAAGAATAAAAAAGCAGAAGGGAGTTTTACACTTATTATTATCATAATGATTGTTTCCCTAATAATTGCTTCTTTATGGGAAAAAACTCCGGCAATAAAAAATTCTGTTCATGCTGTCTTAAATCCCAGCGCAGGATTTTTGCTTGACTGGAATTTAAGTATTGGTATGCTGATTGTAGTTTTTATAATTACTTTGTTGACGACAATTGTCCAGAAATACGGAACAAACCAAGAAGCCCTGAAAGAATTAAAAAAAGAACAAAAAGAAATTTCTAAACAAATGAAGGAATTTAAAAATCATCCTGAAAAATTAATGGAGCTGCAAAAAAAACAATTTAAATTAATTCCAAAACAAATGAAATTAAGTATGCGCGCTATTGCTTATACGGGAATTCCATTTATTTTATTTTTTAGATGGTTCAGCGATTATTTTCTTGAAGCTGGAAATCCCAAATTATGGCTTGGAATGAGTTGGTTTTTATTTTACATTTTATTTGCAATAATTTTTGGAGCGATACTTAGAAAATGGTGGGATGTTGTGTGATATGGAAAAAGAAAAGAAATTAAAAGAACAAGAACTAACTTTTAAATTTCAGATGCTGGAACAGCAAATAATGGCGATTCAGCAGCAATTGCAGGCTGTTGAGCAGACGCTTATTGATATGGCTTCGCTGAATCTTGGATTAGATGAAATAAAAAAAGACAAAGAAATTCTTTCTCCAGTCGGCGCAGGAATATTTGCAAAAGCAAAACTTATTTCAGAAGAGTTGATTGTTGCAATTGGCGAAAAAAATTATGTTAAAAAATCAATTCCTGAAACAAAAAAATTAATTCAAGAGCAAATATCAAAATTAGAAAAAGTTAAAGAAAGTTTAGACTCTGAATTAGAAAAAATTAATGAAGAAATAACAAAGACGATGATTGAGTATCAGGGTAAAAGTTAATTTATTTGAATTTTTCTCACAAATTCCAAATATCCCATAACTCCCAATTCACTAACAATTTTAGAAATATATTTTTTATCAACAAATTCAAATGCAGGATTTTTTATTTTAATATTTTTTGGAGCTTTGTCCCAAACTTCATTCAAGTTTCTCTGCTCTATTGGAATTTTATTTTTTGCAAGTTTCCAGGAATCAGCGATAATATAAACTGGGATTTTTTCCTGTTTTGCAATTTTTGAAATCACTCCGCTTCCAATTTTATTTATTATTCCGCTTTTTAAAAGCGCGTCTGCGCCTAAAAAAATAATGTCAGTGTCTTTTAATGCAACTCCCAACGCTGAATCTATGAACATTGTAACTTTTATTCCTGCTCTTTTTAATTCTTCAGCAGTTTTTCTTCCCTGAAACAACGGACGGGTTTCAGTATTATAAACCTCAAATCTTTTTCCTTTTTTCTTAGCATAAATTAAAGCATTAACAACATTTGTTGAATGACAATGTGTAAAAATAATTTGATTATTTTTTATTAATTTTAAAATATTTTCATTAATTTTTTTCTGAGCTTCATCAAAATGATTTAAAATTTTTTCTTTAGGAATTTTTTTCCCAGCCATTTCCAAAACATTTTGCATCATTGGTTCTGTTGGTCTTGAGTTAAGAAGTTTATTTTTTGAATTTTTTGTTGGAATTAAATAATAAGCTTTAAGCGCGGCTCTCGCAATGTTTCTTGCTCCTTGAATTTTAATTTCTTTTATATCTTTAATAATTTTATTAAATTCCTTTTTTTTGTCCATTTTTTATTATTAAAATTTAATTTATTTATTATTAATGAAAGATATGAAACTTTAAATATCTGCTTTTTGTGATATTCTAATGCTTGAAGATATTATTCATCCAAAAAGAACCCAAAAAGGTCCATGGAAAATGTTTTTTATCGGGCTTATTTATGCGTCGCTGTCACTGATTTTAGTTCACTGGTTTTTTTCACAAGATCCTGATTTGTCAAAAGCATCAGGAATGATGGTTGTTCTTTTTTTAATGATGTTTTCTCTGCCCTACATGTATTTTATTATCAGAAAAGAAGAAAAAGAAGATGAAACTGTAGAGGGTTTTAAAGGAGTTTGGAATGCTCACAAAGATGCGCTTTACGCTTTTATGTGGTTGTTTTTAGGATTTGTTATTGCCTTTTCTTTTTGGTATATTGTATTGCAGGACGAAAATCTGCTTAATTTCCAACTGCAAACCTATTGCAGAATAAATAATCCAACAGATATAAGCGCCTGTGTTGAACAATATGTTATGGGTTCGGATAAAGTATCCGGCGCAGTTTTAAAAGAAACAAGACTGCTTTCTATAATTGAAAATAATGTTTATGTGATGATATTTACTTTAATTTTTTCATTAATTTTCGGCGCCGGCGCGATTTTTATTTTAATCTGGAATGCAAGCGTGATTGCCGCAGCGATAGGAGTTTTTACAAAATATTCTATTCAAGAAATTCCGTTGGGAATTGCGCGATATATGATTCACGGGCTTCCTGAAATAGGCGCTTATTTTGTAGCTGCGCTTGCAGGCGGAATTTTTGGAGTTGGAATTTTAAGGCATGGAATAAAAGATGAAAGATTCTACAAAGTCTTGCAGCACAGCATTATTTTATTATTTATTGCAATTCTTCTTATTCTTATCGGAGGAATTATTGAAGTTTATTTTACTCCGGTGTTGTTTAGTTAGGAATACCTTTAAAAATTCTTTTAGCATACAATAAAAATGGTTGAACTTTTATTATTAGCAACAATTCTTGTAAGTTTTTTTTGCGCTCTTTTTGTGATTCCTTTTTGGGTAAGAAAAGCCCGTCAGGAAAATTTAGTCGGGAAAGATATGCATAAATTAAACAGCCCAAAAATTGCAGAGGGCGGAGGAGTCAGCGTCATGTTCGGTTTTTCAATTGGAGTGCTGTTATATCTTGCAATAAACACTTTTTATTTTAAAAGAAGCGAATTTTTAGCTTCTATATTCGCAATTTTAGTTACTTTATTTATTGCGACTATGCTCGGTTCAATAGATGATTTATTGGGCTGGAAAAAAGGATTAAGCAAATCAATGAGGATTGTTATGATGCTGTTTGCGGCAATTCCTTTAATGGCGATAAACGCCGGAGAATCAATTCTTTTAGGAATAGATTTTGGATTAGTATTTCCATTATTTTTAATCCCCCTCGGAATTGTCGGCGCTGCAACAACTTTTAATTTTTTGGCCGGATACAATGGATTAGAAGCAAGCCAGGGAATTTTAATTTTATCTGCGCTTTCTATTGTTACTTTCTTAACTGGAAATTCCTGGCTAAGCGTGATTGCATTATGCATGGTTGCAGCTTTAATCGCGTTTTATATATTCAACAAATATCCTGCAAAAATATTTCCAGGGGATACTTTAACTTATCCTGTCGGAGCGCTGATTGCAGTAATTGCCATCCTCGGAAATATTGAAAAAATTGCAATTTTCTTTTTTATTCCGTATATTCTTGAAACAATTTTAAAATTAAGAGGAAAGCTTAGAAAAGAAAGTTTTGCGAGTCTGAATAAAGATGGAAGTTTAGAACTTCCTTATTCAAAAATATATGGATTAGAACATTTAGCAATAAAAATTTTGAAAAAAATAAAACCCTCAAAAAAAGTTTATGAAACAGATGTCGTTTATCTAATTAATGGGTTTCAAATAATAATTATTCTGCTTGGATTTTGGATTTTTGTTGTATAACAAAGCTTTAAATATAAAATTATTCTCATCTAAAAATGGAAAGTTTAGCTGAAATTCCCAAAGGAAATAAAGAAAATAGCGAAGATGAATTAATAAAAATAAGAAAAGACAAAATAATAAATTTTCTTAAAAAACCAGAAATTTGGGTGATTGGGTTTTTGATAATTGCTGTAATTCTCGGAATATATATTAGAAGTTTGCCTATGAGCGATCATGGCGGAAATCCCGGACTTTGGGATGTTGCAACAAATTCTTGGACACTTGGACCGGATTTAGATCCCTGGTTATTTACAAGAATGGCAAAATTAATTGTAAATGACGGGGCAATGCCGGAAATAGATACGCTGAGAAATGTTCCGCTTGGATTTAAAACATCGGAAGAAACAGTTTTGCTTCCGTATATGATTGCCTGGACTTACAAACTCTCAAAGATTTTTTATCCAGACGCAAATGTTGAATTTGGAGCCGCGCTATTTCCAGTAATAATGTTTGCGCTGACGATAATTGTTTTTTTCTTATTTGTAAGAGAGCTTTTTTCAAGAGAATCTAAATTAAGCAAAATTCGCGCAAATATAATTTCTTTAATTTCCACATTCTTAATGATTGTAATTCCAATTCTATTATCAAGAACAGTTGCAGGGATTCCAGAAAAAGAATCTGCAATGTTTTTCTTTTTGTTTCTTGCATTATTTTTATTTTTAAAAGCATGGAAAACTGAAAAAATAAAATATTCTTTAATTTACGGAATTCTTGCAGGATTCGCAACTGCCGGAATGGGCCTTGTCTCTGGATTAACTATGTATTTGTATTGGGCAATTTTTGTTGCCAGTTTTGTTGCATTTATTTTAAACAAATTTAAAAAGAAAGAGATAAT
>JAUYHR010000005.1 GCA_030689875.1 Nanobdellota archaeon | reverse complement strand
AAACACTACTTGAACTTACACCATCATTCGCTTCAACCCCATGAATTAATCTAAATTGTAATTGGTTTACGCCTGCTGTAATTGTTGTTATCCATTGCCCGACACCAGCACGAATTCTTGTTGTAAGCGCAGCATTAGCATGAGTATATAAATCTGTTACGTTTGTCCACGAAACTCCAGCATCGTTAGAAATTTGTAATTTACTTTGTGTTCCAGTTCCTATTCCAGCACCTACTGTAAATTGCGATTGCCATTCAAATTCAACATAAAATCCAATTACATTTATTGTGCCTTCTTGTTCAAAATTAATAGAACTTGTCCAACCAACTGTTTCAGAAGCAATACCAGTTGTGGTAGTATGTACAATATCAACACCAGATGCAGAAACATAAGATGGATTTGTTCCATCAGTTGCTAAAACAGTTGTTCCAATACCAGCCGAAACAGGATAAATTATTACATCTTTAACTCGCAAAACACCATTAGAAAAATCAGTTATTGAATCTCTAATAGCCTCTAATGAATCAGTTGTATTTAAAAAAGTTTTTGAAGTAGGCGCACCATTAACAAATACTGTTTTATTTTGTATTTGTCTTAATATTTTGTTAATTTCTTTGTCCATTCATTCTCCTTTTTACCATCCTACCACCTGGGAGAATTTTTATATTGTTATTCCAGGATAACCAGGAGGAATTGATTTTTCTAAATCAGGATATTTCTTTCTCCATGCTTCTACAGCCGCTAAAATTACATCTAAAGAAATAGTGCCTTCTTTATAATTTTTTTCAAGTTGATTAAATTCAGCAATTGCTTTATTTAATAAAACAACAGAATTATTTAATTTTTCAGTAATTTCATTTTTAGGTGAAATAGAAGATGAAACATTAGCAGAAATTATTCCACCATTAGTTCCATTTTTTATTTTTGCGCTATCAACTTGAGCTTCACCTAAAATCCATGCAATAAGAGCAGCAATTATCCCATAAACAGTTGTTGTATCTAAATTTAAATCTAATTCTTGATTAAGAATTGGAATTAAAGCAGCAATTATTGCAAACCAAAATTTTCTTGATTGTATTGTTTCTTTTAATTTTCCGTTCATTTTATTTATTTTTTTGCCAATTTTTTTAAATATTTACCAAAGTCAGATTTTTCTAAATTTATGTTTTTCTTAAAAGGATTTTCTTTTTTTATAGATTCAGTAACTTTTTTTGATTTTTTTGTTGCAGCTTCGCCTTCAAGCCCATTTTTTGCTTCTTTTTCAACAGTATCTTTTTCATCTGTTAAAAAATTTTTACAAGCTAAAGTTGCAAGATTAGGAGAATTTTTAAAATCACTTATTTTATATT
>JAUYHR010000196.1 GCA_030689875.1 Nanobdellota archaeon | reverse complement strand
GAGCAGAGGACCGACATTCACAATTAGAAAATTCACGCAGACTCCCTGGACTCCTCCTCAATTAATTTCATTTAAAACTTTGAGCTTAGAAATGATGGCATATTTATGGATGCTGGTTGAACATAAAATGAATATTCTCATTGCCGGCGGAACTGGTTCCGGAAAGACAACTTTGCTGAATGTTCTTGCTTTTTTTATTCCTCCAGAAGCAAGAGTCGTTTCAATTGAAGATACCAGAGAATTAAATCTCCCGAGGGAAAACTGGCTGCCTGGAGTTTCAAGAAGCGCAACAGGGACAGGAGAATTTGGAGAAATTGATTTATTCACTTTATTAAAAGCGTCGTTCAGACAGAGACCGGATTATATTATCGTCGGTGAAGTCCGTGGAAAAGAAGCATTTGTATTATTTCAAGGAATGGCGTCGGGACATCCGTCAATAAGCACTATACACGCTGAATCTGTTGATACAGTAATAAAAAGACTTGAAACACCGCCGATTGAATTGCCTCCGACATTAATGAATGTATTGGACTGCGTATGCATAATGGGACAGGCAACTGTAAATAAACAAGAAACAAGAAAAGTAAAAGAAATTGTAGAAATTGTAAATGTTGAGGAATCAGGAGCAGCCCTGACAAATACTCCTTTTATCTGGAATCCAAAAGATAATGAATTTTATTTTAAAAAGACAAGCAAAATTTTTGAAAAAATTGCTTTAAGGTACGGAAAAAACATAGAAGAAATAGAAAAAGAATTCAGACAAAGAGTTCAAATATTATATATTTTAATTCAGCAAAAAAAATATGGATTTCATGAAGTTCAGGAAATAATTAATGAATATTATAAAAATCCTCGGGGAATTTTAAAGAGGTTTGGAATTGCGTATTAAAAATGAAACACAAACTAATAATAATTTTGGTTCTTTTAGGAATGTTTATAGTTACGCAATTTATCGGGCTGTATGTTGTTAAGCATTATTCTCAAAATGAACTGCCTTATGGAATGGAGCCTCCAGAATTAAGTGAAAAAGAAAAAACACAATTTTTTCCTTCAATTATTATTGCGTTCATTATTGCAATAGCTTTATTTTTTTTATTGACAAAATTTAAAGTGGAATTTGTTTTAAAGCTCTGGTTTTTCGCAGTTGTGTCTCTGGCTATTGGGCTTGCTTTTTATGCTATTTTCACTAACAAATTATTTTTTGAAAAACTAATTTTTGAAAATATTCCTATTATTGCGACGCTGATTGCAATTCCTCTGGCTTTTATAAAAATCTACAAAAGAAATCTTATTGTTCATAATGCCACTGAATTATTAATTTATCCAGGCATTGCTGCGGTTTTTATTCCTCTTTTGAATATCTGGACAATGATTATTTTGCTTATCTTAATTTCAGTTTATGATGCGTGGGCGGTCTGGCATTCTGGGATAATGCAAAAAATGGCTAAATATCAAATCAACACGTTAAAAATTTTCTCAGGATTTTTTATTCCTTATGTCTCAAAAAAACAAAGGCAGATGATTAAATATCTTAAGAATAATTCCAAAAAATCAGAACTAAAAAAGAAAAAGATTAAAATCAACATAGCAATTCTCGGCGGAGGAGATGTTGTATTTCCGATAATTTCCGCAGGAGTTATGCTGAAAACTCTTGGAATATGGCCTGCAATTTTTGTAATTTTAGGAGCCGTTTTAGGACTTAGTTATTTGCTATTTTTTTCAGAAAAAAAGAAATTTTATCCTGCAATGCCGTTTATAACAGCAGGAATATTTTTGGGGATGATTGTTAGTGTTCTTGTTTTTTAAAATAATTTACCGGCAAAAATAAAACTCACAAGATTCAAGCGAGCGACTTCGTGGTAGGCAGTAAATTAAATTATTAATAAGCCGTGCGAGGTCGGGAGTAGAGCGACTTCGTGGTAGGCAGTAAATTAAATTATTAATAAGCCGTGCGAGGTCGGGAGCATAGCAATTTTAGCATTCAAAAACCTTAAATAATCTCTCTTTCTAAAAATAATTATGGAATCCTACGAATTATTATTAAATGAAGCATATGGAAAAGTAAAGCAAGTTAAAGAGTCTGGCGAGAGATTTGAAATTCCAAAGATAGAGGGCCGCATTGAAGGGAAAAAAACAATTTTAACAAACTTTCTGCAAATAACTTCTTATTTAAGGAGACCAGCTGAACATTTTCAGAAATTTATGCTTAAAGAACTTGCCACGCAAGGGCAGTTAGAAGGAGAGAGATTAATTTTGAACAATAAAATTCCAAGCGCAAAAATAAATCAAAAAATAGAAGAATACGCAAATGAATTTGTGTTATGCAGGGAATGTAAAAAGCCAGATACAGAAATAATCAAAGAAGATAGAGTAAGTTTCTTGCACTGCTTGGCTTGCGGAGCAAAACATTCAATTCGAAGTAAAATCTAAAGATTTTTCTCAAAGTCCTCGCTTCGCTGTGGTGTTCTCGTAAACTCGAACAAAAGAAGTAAGAGATAAATTTAAGAAGATTAATAAAGAAAATTTTACAGAACTAATAAATCGCGCAATAGATTATATTCCATATCGACAAGCAACATATGTATCTAATAAATTATTTTTTGAATAATGCTTGCGGGGAATATCTCTCTGAACATTTAATGGAAGGCGCGTGTTTTGGACTTCATCCAAAAGTGGTTTAAACATATTTAATGGATATTCGCCTCTGCTTATTCCTGAAATCTCTTCAGTTAACTTTTCCAAATCATCTTTCCTATCTGTCATTATCTTCTCTCTTTTTTTGCTGAATATTAAAAGATTTCTTAGTTTAAAAAGGTTTATGCCATTCCTTAGGGTATTTTTGATTGTCATTTTATTAATTAAGTTTGTCATTTTTTATTTTTTAATGGAGATATGCTCCTTGATTGTCGCTTCTAAAATAAAGATTATCCCCATAAGATAGAAAAAAATCTTTCTCGTTTTGATAATTGTTTAATTTTGCTTTTTTATTTTTAACTAATTCTTCTGCTTGCTTAAAAGGTATTTTTTCAAATACTTTTTTTGGAACATAATATCTTGAAACCAAAATATGGCTTTCCATATGCCCACCCAATTGCCTAATTGCTTTGTACATTTTGTCCTTGTCCAAATCAACTTTTTTTTCATCAACTTTTTCGCCGTGATAATTCAATTCGTCAAAATGTTTTAATTGTCCTGCATATAAAATTTCACTCTTTTTTTCTTCCAATACATTTATGTAGCCTGCAAGCATCCCCCAAGAGTACAATTCTTTTTGAGATTGATATAATTTAATATTTATTTCTTCTTCTCCATTATAAGATAAAACTGCGGCATTATAGTCGGGGAAAAATACAATTTTTCCAGAATCAAGCATTTCTGTGCTTTCTGCCTTTTTCATTTTACTTTTACTCTCCCTTTGCAAAATTTAAAATAGTAGACCATCCTTTTTGATTTAAATTCCCCCCGCCTATTTGCATTCCATTTAAATTTTCAGCTGCATTTACAAGACCTATTTGTGCTCCATTTAAATTTTCAGTCATATTTACAAAACCCATTTGCGCTCCATTTATAAAACCTATTTGTGCTCCATTTAAATTTTCAGCTGCATTTACAAGACCTATTTGCGCTCCATAAAAATTATGTTTAACAAAAGAACCATCTTCTTTTTTGTTAGGGGATTGTATAACTCCTATTGAAAGTCCATAAAATTTTGAATTTTCTTGAAATTCATTATAAACGCCAACATTTATTCCCCCCCATGTTCCTGATTTTTTGTTGTAGAATGGCGCTAAACCTCCTTCATTTCCTCCGAATGTTCCTACAATAGTTGCTAATCCAACTCCAGTTAAGAGAGTGTTTCTTATTGGATGTTTAACATATTTATCATACATTCTTTTTATTAATCCGTTTTCGTTTGTCATTTCATTGCCCCTTATTCTTCAACGCTGTTTCAAATAAAACTGCAAATGCTTGGCTGAAAAATTCAGAATTAAGCCAGATTGCAACATCTTCATTTGCTTCAGCAT
Organism: Nanobdellota archaeon; assembly: GCA_030689875.1. Taxonomy (GTDB): domain Archaea; phylum Nanobdellota; class Nanobdellia; order Pacearchaeales; family GW2011-AR1; genus JWKY01. The sequence continues at coordinate 14,251 of JAUYHR010000196.1, read as the reverse complement.
TTTTTGAAATATAAAACATAATTTCTTTTTTGTCAATTATAAAGAACTTTGAATCAAGTTCAGTTTTTTTTACTTTTATTGCAAGTTTTTCTTCTATTTGTTTTATTAATTTTTCATCTCCCGATAGAGCCAATTTTATTTTAACATTGTCTTTTTTCAGGCTTTCAAATGTCTGCGCGAAAAGTTTAATTTTAACTGCTAATTCTTCGGCAGTTGTGCAGATTATAACTTCTTTTTTTGCATTTTGAAGCAAGTCTTTTAAATAATTGGAAATATTTGCTTTTCCTTTTAATGCCGCTGAAAGGTCTTCTCTTTTTATTGGAACAATTCCTTCTTTGTAGAGCCCTTCAAGCTGTGTGAACTCGTCGGTTTCCTTAACGTTAGATAAACTGAATATTTTTTCTTCTGCTTTTGTTCTTACATTATTTTTAAGTTTTTCAATAACCATTTTTGGTTTAACACCTAAATATTTTACCGGCTTTCCTATTTTAACAATTGCAAATCCTTTTTTTTCCAAACTTTCCAGAACATCATAAGTTCTTGAACGCGGAACTCCTGAAATGCTTGCAATCTCGCCAGCGGAAGCAGAACCTTTTCCTAATAAAGCCAGCCATACTTTTGTCTCGTAAATATTTAAGTCAAAGTAGTCTTTGATTTTATTAATTAAATCTTGTTTAGCTATCATTTTATTTTTTTTCTCCTTTTTGTGTTTTATAAATTTCTTGAAGATAATCAATTATAATTTCGTTTTGTTTGTGAATAGCAAGATTTTGAGTATAAATCGCTCTTTTAGTGGGATCGTGGTGATGATGACTCCTTCCGTAAAAATCTCCTGCATTTTCTATCATAGCTTCTATTTTTTTCATTCTGCTTTTTGTTCTTTCTTCTAAAGTTTTTTCGTTTGTTTGTTCTGTCATTTTGTTTGTTACTACTTTAAAAGTAACAGAAACAAGCTTTATAAATGTTTCGCTTGTTACCTTTTTAAAGTTGAAACACATAAACTTTAAAAGGTTGGAGATGTTGATATTTAAACAATGGATAACAAAAAAAATGTAATGGGTCTTACGCCTAAAGAAAGAATATATGAGAAGTATGAAAATAAGTTTTATGTTGTGAACCCTAATGGAACAAACGATCATCATGCAGGAAAAATTAAAAAAATAAATACTAAAGCAGGATTGATAACTTTAAATCCGCACTATGGATTAAAATACAATATAGGAAGCAAAAAAAATCTTTTTGCATTAATTAACGAAGATTATGATCTCTTTACTGAATTAAATAAAATTTCATTTGAGTCAACTGACGAAGAGGATCTTCTTCGCAATTGTGAGCTAAACAATAAAGAAATTATAAAAAATGAACTAAAGTCAAAATCTTTTTTTGGTAAACTTAAATTAGCATATGAAATTTTAGTTAGCAAGTAATAATTTTTATGGTTGGATTTTCTTATCAATGATTAAAATTTTTTCTGTTTTATTTTTTCATCCCAAATATCTAACCTTTCCGGGACGAGGCTCAAAAATCATTCCTTCTTCAAGAAGTTTTTGTATTTCCTGATTAATTATTTCAGACGAGACATCTCTTATTTCTGCAACTATTTTTTCTGTTTCAATGCCTCCATCTTTTTCAGAATCTTTTATCTTATCAAGAATTATGTCTTTCAGGGCTTTTATCTGCTCTTTTGCAAGAGGTTTATCTTCTGAAGATTCTACTCGCTGTTTTTCTAATTCAAGTTTTCTTATAAGCAAATATTTTGGGTTTTTTTCTTTTATTATTTCAGGAGAAATGTAAGTTTCATTATTCCAGCACCTAATTAATCCAATTACCAGCGCAGTTTCTCCGCGCTGAACTTCTTTGAATTTTTCTGCATCGTCTCCAAAAGCTTTTAGGTGTATTTGCCCTGAGCCGTCATCTAATGTTAAAAAAATATATTTTTTTTCTCCTTCACTCTGGTATTTATCAACAATATTCCCAATGACATTTACTCTTACTATTTTTTTATTTCCAAGTTCAAGAAATTGGAATTTTTCCTGATTAAGAATTGGTTTTCCTATTAATATATCCCCGATTCTTAATTTATATGCAATATTTCGCTTAAATTGCTGTTCTATCATTTTTAATATTAATTTTAATTTGTTTATAAAATCTTATATTCACGGAAATAATTTTTCAAGTTTAGATTGTTTTCGTTTAGGTACTTCTTTTATGTCTTTTTTTGATTGGGGAAATTTTTTATTGAATAATTTATCGCACAATTCATATTTTTCTTCTTTTGTTTTCAAGTTTAATATTTTTCTGATTTCATTGTAACTTAACCACACATTTTCATATTTTATTGTAAGTTTATTTAATGCCCCATCTGAATTAACACAATAACCCTCTGTTTTTGTTTGAGGATTTGTTATCCAAAAATGTTTGTAACCCATTTTAAAACACTCCTGCGTCGTGCCTTGCCTTCGCGATTAATAAAAATAATAAAAAGTTTGTCAAAGTCAAAACACTCCGATATACCCGTGCTTTGGTCGGTATATTTCATTGCTCTGAATTAATTTTTCAATTGCTTCGTCAATATCATTTTCTTTCATTTTATCTTTTAAATCATTTTTAATTTCTTCAATTGGAATTTCTTTTCCCATTCTGCTTGAGAGCGCAATAATTGTTTCTTTAACACTGAAAATCCTGCTTCTTTGAGAGTGCGAAAATCCAGAACCAATCCTGTCAATATCAAAAGTCTGAGATTCATAATCAAAACCAACCCGCATAAGATAATATTTCATAATTTCAATTGACTGCTGGGCATCTTGTTTTGAAACACTCTCGCTGAGACGGACTTTTGCAGCTGCTTCAGACATTCTAACTAATGCCTGCAACTGTCTCGCAGAAATTGGAATTGGCCTTATTGCGCTTTCAGAAGAGACAGGTTTATTTCTTAGTTCTACATAAAAATTTTTTAATTCTTCTATTGCTTCTTTAGTCAACACGGGTTTTATTCTTTGTTTTGAATATGCAACATATTTTCTAAGCAAATCTCTTGATATAAGAAGAGTTTCTGTTTCTTTTGTGTGTTCTGATAAAACATGGGTTGCGATTCTTGCATCTTTTGTTCTATTTGGTATGTCCTTTAATGTAAAGATTATATCAAAACGATTTATTAACGTCGGAGGAAGATCAATTTGCTGAGCAATTGGTTGGTAAGGATCAAATCTTCCAAATTTTGGATTTGCTGCAGCCAACACAGAAGTTTCTGCTTTTAATGACGCCTGAACATTTGCTTTGCTAATTGTAACCGTTTGCTGTTCCATTGCTTCATGCATCGCGCTTCTATCTTGAGGGTCCATTTTTTCTAATTCATCTATACAAACCAAACCTTTATTCGCCAGCACCATTGCGCCTGCTTCTAAAGCCCATCCTCTCAAATAATCATCACGGACAACCGTTGCAGTTAATCCTGCTCCTGAAGTAGATTTACCGACGACATATCTTCCTTTTGGGGCGATTTTTGACATAAATCCCAAGATTACACTTTTAGCAACACCAGGGTCGCCAACTAATAAAATGTGAATATCCCCTCGCTGATTTGAACCATCTGACAATTCTTTTTTAACTCCTCCAAACAATTGTAAAATCAGTGATTTTTTTATTTCTTCATAACCCCAGACGCTCGGCGCAATACTTTCTGCTAATTTATCAAAAATATTTGGAATCTGCGACAACTCCAAAATTTGTCTTTCGTCTTCGTCATTCATTTCAACTTCTTCAAATGTTTCTTCTAAAGGAATTAAATTATTTGCTTCAATTGCTAATCCAAATCTTGTTGAAAGGCCACCCGTCGGCAAAGTAACTGCAACTTCTTTCAAAACTCCAATGACCCTCACTCTGCTTCCAGGGGTAGTTTTTTCCTCCATCTTTGGTTCAACTAAATCTTCCTTTACAAAAACATTTATTTTTTTTGGCTGCTCGCCTCCTGAAAGAGATTCATGAGCCTCTTCCACTATCAATCTCTGAACATCCACCATTTCTTTTGAAATTAATTTAAATCCTCCTTTTCTTCCGCAAGAACATCTTAACGGCTCTCTGAATTTTTTTTCTATCTGCAAAACTTGAATAATTGTTCCACAGCTTGGACATTCAAATTTTGCATTTACTACCTGCGGTTGAACATCCGAAGCCTGCCTAATAATTCCTTCAACTACAATCATTTCATTTAAGTGTTTTGAACGAATATTTCTTATTTTTACTGTCTGAGATTTTGGAAGATTTTTTAACCTAATTCTGACGCTGTCAATTAACGGAGACTGCTCAATTGCCTGTTCAAAAATTCTTAATGCTTCTTCCGGGTCTTCAAGAATTTCGTCCGAAAGCATTTTTGAAAATTTTATCAGACTTTCAAAATCCAAAAAAACAACATTGCTTCCTTTTCTTCTTGATTCTAATAATTCTTTCTTATGCGCTTCAAAGAAGTTTTTTGCTTCGATTAACAAATCTTCTTGTTTATTTTTTCTTGTATCTATCTCTTTTGGAATTTCCTCTTCTGTGAATTCATTTTCTTCCATTTTAATTTCCTATTGAAATGCATGAAAACTTCCTGTTTTCTTTATCCATTTTATTTTATAAGATATTAAAATTTCTTTTTATAGATTTCTATATATTCTTAAGTAGTTTTAAATTATACAATTCAAAGGTTAATTTAACATGGGTTGTCCTTTTTTAGGGGCGATTATTAGAAAGATTTAAAAAGATTGTTTACATACAATTATTATGATAAAATATGATTATAATTACCCTGATTATCTAATTCAAAAGATTGAAATTAGTGATAACACTAATCTTCTTCCTCATAAACAGGAATTTAGGTCTGCGCTTCATCAGATCTATTTTTCAAATAATTCAGGAAAAATTAATGAGATTGTGAATAGTTTAACAGCTTATTACTGCAGACATGAAAAGCTTGTTCACCAAGAAGCTTTTAAAAAAGCATTAAAAGATTTAAATGATTATTCTGAAGGTTCTGATAAATTTTTTAAGCTTAAAGATAAAAAAGACAATATTCAGGGGTTTTTCAAAAATGTTATAGAAAGAACGTTCAATTAAAATGACAAACTACAAAACTTCAATTGAGCAAATGAAGAATGAAGATGATGAACCGTCTCCCGATTATCTTAAGTATGTTTTGCGGGAAATTTGCTTTGAGAAAGACGCTGTATCTGCCATTAATCTTACAAATTCTATGGCTGAAAATTACATTCGGAATTGCCCAAAGTCTAAAAGACCTAAAAGACATTTTGATGCATATTTCATTGTAAGGAAAGACTTAAGTCTTCTTGCGGAAGGAGCGGATGACTTGTTTGGAGAAAAAAATATTCAAAAATTTTATTTAGATTCAGTCCGCCAAGATAAAAAAAAATATGATCCTTCTGATAATTAAATTAATTATTGTTTGTAATTTTTTAATGCAGTTTTAACATTCTTTAAAAGCTGTCTCATGCTGTCTTCAAGCTGGTCTTTGTTTTTTGTTCCTGTGCAAACCAGTTTTCCGTTTGAAAATAAAAGAAAAGTGGCTGTTGGTTTAACTAATTTATAAACTAAACCGGGAAATTGCTCTGGCTCGTATTCTGTATTTTCCATTTCAAGCGCCATAAAATTTAAGTTAAGTTTTAAATCAATTGTTCCTGATGCGACAATATTTTGAACAGTAATTTTTGGCTTTCCCGTAATTTTTACATTTATTTTTTTTAGCTGTTTTATCACCGCGTTGATAACCTGCCTGACTTGAGTAGTTGATTTTGTTCCTGTGCAGACTAAATTTCCCGACGAGAAAACAAGAACAGCTGATTTTGGCTCCTTTACTCTTAAAACAAGCCCCGGAAAAGTTTCCGGATTATATTCTGTATTTGGCTGTGTTCTTGCAAGTTTTGTCAGAGGAACGGGCTTTCCCAAAGAAGCAGTTGCGACGATGTTTTGAATTTTATATGCTGAAGTTTTGGTCATTTTCCTGATTTATAAAGGGCAATTTTCATTTATAAAGGTATCTAAGATAATAGTTTAATATATATTTCTTAATATATACATTATAAGATATTTTTTGAAAAATATAAATGCGGGTTTTTATTCTTTTAAAAGAATGATTAACCCTCTTTAAATTTTCTTTTCACATATTCCACCAGTTCGCTTCCTTTTAATTGCACGCTTGACGGACCCATTCTTATATAAAATTCTTCTTCATTTAAATCTGATTTCAAGAAAACAGGATTTTTGCTTTTCTTGCAACTGAGCTTTATAATTGTTCTATGTTCAATTAAATTATTTTTAATTTCTATTAAATGAAAATGTTTTTTTCCAATTCTTTCTTTTATCAAGCTTATCAAATACAAATTAAATTTATCTGTGTCTGGAAATTTATCATGTTCTATTCCCAAAATCTTGCCTTCATCAGTAATCCCGAGCAATAAAGTTCCGCCGTTTGAATTTAGAAAAGCAGAAATTGTTTTTAATGCAGAAAATTCCATTTTTTTGTCAAATTCATTTGTATGAAGATTTGTCCTTAAAGTTGATTTAAATTCTATTTCTTCGCTTTCCTTATTTTTTATTAATTCTAAAATTTCGTCTGAAGAATTGTTTTTATTTAAAAATAATTTTGGGTTTTCTTCCATGATTTTTTTTACAGCCTGCCTAATCACTCCTTTTTCTGAGCTCATATAAATGTATCCGATTATTGAGGCTATTGCTGCCCCAATTATTACAAAAGTCATGTTTTGCATAGAAAATTTGTAAATTCCGAGGCTTATCTCCTGTTCTAAAAATATCTTCAAATAATATTTCAAGAGTTCAAGAAGAAATCCAAAGGTTATCGTGAAACTAAATGTAAATAAAATTATTAGAAAATAATCTTTTTTTATCTGATTATTTGAATAAAGAATTGCCAAAATCATAAATCCTATCATCGCGATTGCAATCCCGAAAAATATAGGAACAATAATTCCGCTGATTTTACCGAGGAAAAGTGTAAAAACCACAAAAACCAACAGCGTCCACTCAAATTCTGCAGGAATTTTTATCTGATACCTCTTTACTATCTGCGGAATAAACATTAAAATTAACAGAAAAATATTTGTTGACATAATATACCAGAGATGATTTGAAACAGCGTTGATTATTGATAAAATCAAGATTAATTTTATTGCAAAGGTTAGATATTTTTGGACGCCTTTAAATTTCATAGTTCCTCTTGAAATTTTGTCAAAAAATTTCCTATTTTTTGTTCCCGTTTAAATTTCATAAAAAATAATAGAAGAAGAGGTTTATAGATTTTTATAAGATGGATTTAAATAAAATATTTAATCATCTCCATATAAAGATTCTTTCTTTTTTGGATCTTTAATCTCTTTTTCATCTACGGTATACATTAGACCCGGTTCTTCATGCGGATTTCCTATTCCATAAATTGCTCCCGATTCATGTGGCAGGAAAATGCCAAGAAACTTTCCGTCCGGAGATATTCTAAAAAAGTGGTTTGTGCTTTGAACTCCTTCTTTAAAAAGATACTCATTTTTTAAAAGTCCGGAAGGAAGAGAAATTCCTAATTTTTCTATTTTTCTTGTTTTTGTATCCTGTACTTTAATTTCGTATTCTCCTATAATAGCTGAACCTTCCAGCCAGGCTATGTATTCGCCGTTTGCGCTTATACTCGGTCTTTCGCTATTTTCTCCGTTGGAAATTTCAAAATTATCTCCTGTGACAATGTCGGCCAGAAAAACCTTTTTTTTATTAGATGATTCTTGTTTTTTAACTCTGGTCCAGGCTATTCTGGTTCCGTCTCTGCTAATTTGCGGATCCATATACCAAGAGTTGTGGTTTTCTTCCAGAAGTTTTTCTTCATACGGGTTTTCAGTTTCTTTTACCCATATGCTTTGTCTGGCGTCTTCTTTGGCATAAACAACCTTTTTTCCGTTGCCGCTAATTTGTGGAAAATAATACCAGCTTTTTTTATCATTTGAAAAATTAATCAATTTTTCCGGCTTTGATTTTTTAAGCTGAACAAGATAAATTTCTGATTTTTTATTTCTTTCACTTGTAAAAATAACTTTTTCTCCATTGTCATCTATGCTTGGCTGAAAATCTGCGTCCGGATGATTTGAAAGATTTATAAGTTTCATTTTATCCAAATCTGCAAGATAAATTTCTTCTTCAGAATCAAGTGTTTTAGAACTAAAAACAATCTTTCTCCCGCGATAGTCAATAGAAGGTTCTCTATGGAATCCGGGCCCTAAATCAAGTTTTATGGCTTCTTCGCTTCCAATGTTAGCCAAAAAAATATCGCTTTTTTCTTCTTGTCTGTGTTCAAAAACTATAACTTTATTATTTCCTGAAATATCCAACTCAGCGGTGATTCCTTCGCTGTATGCAATTCTCCAGAAAGGAATTTCAATTACTTTTAAATCTTTTTCGGGGAATCCAAAAGTTTTTATTTCTTGGACTGGCGAAGTCTCTTTAACTGACTGAGAGTAAGCGTTGTTATTTTGATAGCCGGCATTAGCCAATAAAACCAGACTTGTTCCTAAAGCCACTCCAAATTTTTTCCCTTTGTTAATTAATTTTTCAAGGTTCATTTTATAGAATATTATTAACAAATAAGCCCTTATAAATCTTGCTATTTTGTTATTATTTAGAAATGACGTAGAACTTTGCGTATTTCATCCATATCCATAAATTTCCCGGGACAGGTTTTTGTTACGCCTAAAAATTCCCTGCTCGAGCTTTGTGAAGTCGTTATGTTATCTAAAATGTTTGTCGCATCCCAAAACTCTCGATGCCCCAGAATATTTTTTATCGGAATTTTGTGTTTTTTTATTTTATCTTTTAAAAATTTGATTAGTGTTTGAATTTGTTTTTTTGTTGGTTTTTCTTTATCAAAATTTCCAATCAAACATATTCCTAATGAATTTTTGTTATGACCAAAGACATGCGCTCCAATAAATTTTTTTGAACGCCCTTTTTGAAGTCTGCCTTTTTTGTCAATTAAATAATGATAGCCGATATCTTCCCAACCATTTATTTTTATATGAAGATTTTTAATTCTTTTTAATGAATCTATGCTTCTTTGCGAATGATGAACTGCAATGAACTTTACTTCTTTTAGGAGTTCCATCTTTTTAATTTTGGAATTGTATTATTTGCGATTTCTCTTGCTTTATCTTCTGGCATCCATAATTTTTTTGAAAGCTCCACGCTTTTTTCTATTACTTTTTCCAGCGTTAAATTTGGGTTGCTGAATTTTCCGTCAAGAAAACAGAATTTGCAATATTCATTTGTTTTAGAATTATTTTTATTTGTTCCCCAATTTTCCTCTTTATTCAAGGGCATTCCACAGCTTTGACATGTTGCTACTTTTGACATGTTTATTAAAAAGAAAGGAGATTAATAAATTTTAGTGTTTACTTTTAAGATAATTTTTATTTTTACTGATATTCTTCTCGCAACCTCACTCAGTAATTGATAAAATAATTTACCTTCCGTGAAATTGCTCGCTCGCAAAGTCGCTCTACTCCCGACCCCGCTCGTTTTTGATTTAATAAATTTTAGTGTTTTATGATTTAAAAATTTTCTATATTTTATTCCTACTGATATTCTCTCGCGGAGTCGCTCGCCCTCTCACTTGAATGCAATTTTAATGTCGGAGATTTATATCTCAATCCTCTTGATTTTTTTCCCGCGCTTGTCAAGCCCCTCATTGCTCTTTTTTTATTTTCAGGACGACAAATCCAGTTTATTGTATCGTCATTTTTAATTTCAGGCAATAATGGGTCAACACAAATTATTTCATAAAAATAATGCACTCCATCTTTTCCAATTTTATATGAATTTAAAACAACTAAATTTTTATATTTTTTTTCTACTCTTTGCTCTGCAATCCCTTGATAATTCATCATTAGATTTTTTCTTGTATGCATTCTTTTTGACCTTCGTCCTTTATTTGGCCTTGAACGTCTATGTCCTCCTCTTTTGACCCTTACTCTAATTACTACAAATCCTTTTTTATCTTTGTATCCGAGAGCCCTTGCTTTGTCTAATCTTAAAGGTTTGTCAACTTTTGTGAACGCGTCGGACTCCCGCCATTTAATCATTCTCTCTCTAAGAGTTTTTATGTCTGGTTTTTTCCAAGCTTGTTTTATGTAGTGATACATTCCTTTGTAAGACACCTGCGGTTTTTGTATTTGACTTGTTTTTGTATTTCCCATGATTTAGTGAGATAAAAATGCTTTTTAAATTATTCGGGAATCTGTTTTTTAAATGAGGCTGCACTGCTCCCGACCTCGCTCGGCAATAATTCTGCAATTAAACAATTTAAATTTGTCCTCCGCGAAATCGCCCTGCTCGAGCCCGCACTCAGAATTAGATAAAAAAGTTTGTCTCGTGCAAACTCTCGGGATTTGAGGTGTGGACAAGTCCACAGTTAGATTTTCAATCTAAAAATGAGGCTGCACAGATTTGAACTGTGGACCCCGGCCTTTCTGAATTGTACTAAATTCTGAATGAACGAATTTCATTCGTACTTATCAGAGCCGTGCTCTACCAAGCTGAGCTACAGCCTCATCAATATTTAGAGAAATTTAGCTATTTATAGGTTTTGCGATTTAAGAGATAATTTATTTTATGAATTTATCTGGTTTTTTTATCTTTTATTTCTCCGATAAATATTTAATCTTGAAGAACCTTGAATTTTCATGGGAGAGGTGCAGAGAAATATAGTTGAAAGAATTTCATCAAAAGATTTTCAAAAAGAAATTGTTTCTGAACAGGAATTTTTTAATATTTTAAAGTTGGTTTCTCCGGGAACTCATTTTAGAAGCGCGTTGGAAGGCGCATTACAGTCAAAAAGAGGAGCGTTAATTCTTGTAGAAAATGAAAACACAACTGAAATTCTCGACGGGGGATTTAGAATCGGCGCAAGATTCACTCCGCAAAGAGTAGTTGAACTGACTAAAATGGACGGAGCAATTGTTTTAAGCAAAGATTTAAAAAAAATAAATTACGCGAATGTGCTTTTAATGCCCGACAGCAAATTTAAAACTATTGAAACCGGAACAAGACACAAAGCCGCGGAAAGAGCGGCAAAGCAGGCAAAAACTTTGGTGATAGCAATTTCTGAAAAAAAAGAGCAGATTACTTTATATTATAAAAATATAAGATATCCGTTGATAAACACCGGCGATCTTCTTAGAAAAGCAAATGAACACATCCAGCTTCTGGAAAAGCAAAGAAAACTTTTTGATGATTTTGTTGAAAAACTCAATCACTCTGAAATAAAAAATTATTTTGATTTAAAACTTGCAATTAATGTCGTGCAAAAAGGAAAATTAATCCAGAAAGTTGTCAAGGAACTTGAAAGATATTCCATTGAGCTCGGCGGAGAATCTACTTTAATTAAAATAAGTCTTAAAGAAATTTGGATGGGAGTTCAAAAAGAAACAGATCTTGTAATTAAAGATTATTCAAAAGTTGGCTTAAAAAGATCAGCGGAGTTTTTAGATGAACTTAGTTATCATGAAATTTTATCTGAAGAAAAAATTGCAATGGCGCTGGGATATGAAAGCCCGAATTTTTCAGCGGGCTCAATTAAAGGATGGAGAATGCTGTCAAAAACTTTATTGTCTGATGATGATATTGAAAAAATAATAAATTACTTGGGCGACGGAGATTTGAAAACTATTTTGGAGAGCGATGAAACTTTTTTCATAGGATTTTTCTTGGAAATAGAACCTGCAAGAAATTTAAAAGAGCAGATAGATAAGCTGAAGGCGAGAATTTGAACGAGGCTAAATAATTAAAATATTTATTAAAATAAATTACGAGCGCAAGTTCGAGTAGAGAATTTGAACGAGGCTAAATAATTAAAATATTTATTAAAATAAATTGCGAGCGCAAGTTCGAGTATAAATTTTAAAAAATATTTTTTAAAAGAAAATGGATTAATTCTACCCGTAATCAACTCTAAAATTAATTCCCATTCAGTTCAAGAAATAGTTTTCCTTCTGATAAAGTTTGATTTATTATCGGCATATTTATTGGAATTATTTTAGAATATACTTCTGATTCTCCTATGGCTTTTATCTCAATGCTATTTTCAAGATTATTTATCAAAACATCATTCAATGATTTTACTTCAGGCATTTCTATTTCGTAAATAATTTTGTCCCCAATTCTTTTCAGGCTTGTTTTTGGCTCTTTTTTAGGCAGTTCTGAAATTTTTTTTAATTGCTCTTTTCCAAATTCTTTTCTTGTAATTTTTCTGATTGCCTCTTTTGGTTTTTTTTGCCGGCCAATTTGAATTTCTTTTCCATTAATCATCAATCTAAAATTTGACCCCGGAGTTTTTTCCATATTCTTCATTTCTTTTTCCAGCATTTTAAAGGCATTTCCAAGCATGCTATTTAACATTTTTCCGCCAAAACCTGCAAAAAAAGGACTTTCAAAAGATTCCTCTCCGAGAACATCTTCTCTTCCCAGCATTCCCCAATCTTCTTCATTATATTCTTTTATTTCAGCTCCGCAGTTTGGACAGAATCTATATTTACTGCTTACTTTTTCTCTGCAGTTTTTACAATATTTTTTATTGCCGAACATCTTTTTCTTAAGAATATAATCTTTAAAAGTTCTTCGGTATTAATTCTTCCAGTATAATAATTTTTATAAATGAGTTAATTTTTTAAAAAATATGAAAAAGATAAACCTTTCTAAAAACCGCGTTAAAAAAAATAGCAGGCATATTAGATGGAACTGGCAAAAGTCTCCTGATTCCGAAGAAATGATTAGGTGTCATTTTATTGTCGTTGATGATAAAAATCGAAATGGAAAAATGGAAAAAATATTGGACGGCGCCTTAAATAAAAGCATAATCCAGTGCATGTTTGATGAGATTAGATCTGTTGAAGGAAAAGTTGAAGGAAGCAAGTTTAAATATTTGTTTAAAACTTATGACACGGCTTATACGCCAGCATATCTAAATCCAAAAACCATTTTTCCTTTTGTTATAAGAGATAAAGAACTCTATGAAAGACAAAAAGATTTTGAAGGGATTGTGAAATATGTTGCTAAAATCTATGATGATTAGTTTTTTATATTCTCTTTCTATATAGTTTTTATGAAAAAAAATAAATTTTATGTTACAACTCCGGTTTATTATCCGAATGATATTCTTCATGTCGGACACGCATACACAACTATAGCGGCGGATATTTTGGCAAGATGGCATCGGCTTAAAGGGGAGGATGTTTTTTTTCTTACAGGAACAGACGAGCACGGCAAAAAAATAGAAGAGGCGGCAAAAAAGCAGGGCAAAAAACCAAAAGATTTTGTGGACGAACAAGTTTTACGAATTAAAAAAGATTTTGAAAAGCTAAACTTAACTTATGATAAATTTATAAGGACAACGGATAAAAATCATGAAAAAATCGTCGGAGAAATTTTGCAGAAAGTTTATGACAAGGGAGATATTTATCTTGGGGAATATGAAGGACTTTATTGCACCGGATGCGAGGCATATTACACTGAAAAAGATTTGGAAGATGGATTCTGTCCAGTGCATAAAAAGAAAGCAGAACTCATCAAAGAAAAATCTTATTTTTTTAAACTTTCAAAATATCAAAAAAAACTTCTTGAATTATATAAAAAAGAATTTATTTTGCCGAAGAATAGAGAAAAAGAAATAATTAACAGAGTTAAAGAAGGGTTGAATGATTTGTCTATTTCAAGAACAAGTTTTGATTGGGGGATTCCTTTGCCTTTTGATAAAAAACATGTTTGTTATGTTTGGTTTGATGCTCTGACAAATTATTATTCTGCGACGAGGGAAAAAGGCAGGGAAAAATTTTGGCCGGCAGATGTTCATTTGATTGGAAAAGATATTTTATGGTTTCACGCTGTTTACTGGCCTGCAATATTAATGTCCGCCGGAATTTCTCTTCCGAAAAAAGTTTTTGCGCACGGATGGTGGACTTTTGACAAAGAAAAAATTTCAAAATCCCGAGGGAAAATTCTTTATATTGATGAATTAATTTCTATTGCAGGAGTGGATTCAGCAAGATATTTTTTATTTAGAGGAGCGCCTTTTGGAGAAGACGGAGATTTTTCTGAAAAAGCATTAATTGAAAGGCATAATAATGAGCTTGCGGATAAATTGGGAAATTTAGTAAGCAGAGTAAGCGCATTGATTGAAAAATATGGGTTTGAGAAATTTGATTGGGAGAAATCA